>NZ_RZPB01000494.1:0-4638 GCF_003998535.1 Mesorhizobium sp. M7A.F.Ca.AU.002.02.1.1
GTCCTCGATATTGTCACTCTGACGACGGCCCTTCCAGAGCATGGCAA
Organism: Mesorhizobium sp. M7A.F.Ca.AU.002.02.1.1; assembly: GCF_003998535.1. Taxonomy (NCBI): domain Bacteria; kingdom Pseudomonadati; phylum Pseudomonadota; class Alphaproteobacteria; order Hyphomicrobiales; family Phyllobacteriaceae; genus Mesorhizobium; species Mesorhizobium sp. M7A.F.Ca.AU.002.02.1.1. The sequence continues at coordinate 48 of NZ_RZPB01000494.1, forward strand.
CTCCTCGTGCAGCAAACCTCCCCGTTGCTCCGGGGCGACAAACAATTATCTCAACGGTTGCGCCAAGTCACAGCATTTTTCGATGGCCTTTTTGGCCACACGGGTTGCCTTGCGGCCAAGTTCGTTGTGGCGAGCGGCTCGGCGTGGCAATCGTCCCCGTGGCCTACAGCCGATCACGTAAGCCCGACAGAGAGCTAATCTTCCTGCTTGGCGCCGGCGCTCTTGCCGTCGGAGCTCTTCGAACGCTCCTCGAAACGCGCCGCGCCCTTTTTCAGCGGATGGCCGGTTTCGGCTTCGGTCTTGCGCTCATCCCTGGCCGCCGCCTGTTTCAGTCCCTCGGCTGCCTGCTTGCCCTTTGCCGCCGGCGTTTGTTCGATGCCCATCGTTTCCTCCCTTTCGCGCGCCAATCGCACGGATCTGGTGCAAACGTGTCTGGCGTGCGACGGTTCCGGCGACGCGGGAACTCTGGCGCTCAGCGCGCCGTCATCGCCTTGCGGAAGGCTTCCAGCGTCTCGGCGCTGACATGGTGCTCGATGCCCTCGGCATCGATGCGCGCTGTCTCCGCACTGACACCGAGCGAGCGCAAGAAAGCTTCCACCGTCTGGTGGCGGATGCGGCTTTCCTCCGCGACTTTGCGGCCGGCTTCGGTCAGGAACACGCCACGATAGGGCTTTCTCGACACCAGACCGTCGGCGCACAGCCTGGTCAGCATCTTGGCCACCGTCGGCTGCGCGACGCCGAGCCGTGCGGCGATGTCGACCTGACGCGCCTCGTTGCCGTCTTCGATCAGGTCGGCGATCAGCTCGACATAATCCTCGACCAACGCACTGCGGCGCGCTTCGCGCTGCTGCCGGAAGCCCTCCGAATGAATTTCGGCGTCGAGCAGCGGCTCGCGCGGAACTGGTCTGTTCTTCAGCACCAATACGCGCTCCTCCCAGGACTATTTGCCATCCATGCTTTCATAGCACGGGCTCTGATTCTTCAGGCCGTTTATTTGCATTCCGCCACAGGTGCAACCGGGGCTTCCGATTGCCGCTTCACCCGATGACCGCCAGCCGGATAAAAAGCAACGACAATGAAATATAGCATATTGCATAATGTTGAGCCATGGCATAGCTTAAGCCAACATCGTCCAGTCTCGCGGAAAGCCCTCCTTCATGTCCGAAGCCGAAGCCACAGCCTCCCGTTCCTCATGGCGGTTCGCCAGGCCCGACGAGGACGAGCAGCCCAGCCTGCGCGAAGTCAATTCCTCTATCGCCGTGCCGAACTCGGGCGTCTGGTTCCGTCGCCTGTTCGCCTTCATGGGTCCCGGCTACATGGTCTCGGTCGGCTATATGGACCCCGGCAACTGGGCGACCGACCTCGCCGGCGGCGCCCAGTTCGGTTACACGCTGCTGTTCATCATCATGCTGTCCAACCTGATGGCGATCCTTTTGCAGGCGCTGGCGGCACGGCTCGGCATCGCCACCGGCCGCGACCTCGCCCAGGCCTGCCGGGCCTATTATCCCCGGCCGGTGAACTTCGTGCTGTGGATCGCCTGCGAGCTGGCCATCATCGCCTGCGACCTGGCCGAAGTCATCGGCACCGCGATCGCATTGCAGCTTCTGTTCGGCATTCCGCTGATCGGCGGCGCCATGCTGACGGCGCTCGATGCCTTCCTCGTGCTGCTCCTGATGAACAAGGGGTTTCGCTATCTCGAAGCCTTCGTCATCGCGCTTTTGATCATCATCTTCAGCTGCTTCGCCATCCAGATCTTCGTCGCCGCCCCGCCGGCCGGTTCGATCCTGCATGCCATGTTCGTGCCGTCGTCGGAAATCGTCACCAATCCGGCGATGCTCTACATCGCCATCGGCATCATCGGCGCCACCGTCATGCCGCATAATCTCTATCTGCACTCCTCGATCGTGCAGACCCGCGCCTATGAACGCACCGACAAGGGCAAGCGCGACGCCATCAAATGGGCAACGACGGACTCGACCATCGCCCTGATGCTGGCTTTGTTCGTCAACGCCTCGATCCTGATCGTGTCCGCGGTCGCCTTTCACAACACCGGCCACCAGGACGTCGCAGAGATCGGCCAGGCCTTCGAGCTGCTGTCGCCGCTGCTCGGCCTCGGCATCGCCTCGATCCTGTTCGCTGTGGCGCTGCTGGCTTCCGGCCTGAACTCGACGGTGACGGCCACGCTCGCCGGCCAGATTGTTATGGAAGGCTTCCTGCGCCTGCGCATCCCCAACTGGGCACGCCGGCTGCTGACGCGCGGCCTCGCCATTATCCCGGTGGTGGTCGTCACCGCGCTCTATGGCGAAAAGGGCACCGGCCAGTTGCTGGTGTTCAGCCAGGTCATCCTGTCGATGCAACTGCCCTTCGCGGTCGTCCCGCTGGTGCAGTTCGTCTCCGACAAGAAGAAGATGGGCAATCTCGCCATTCCGCGCGGCGTCGCAGCCCTTGCCTGGGTGGTCGCCGCGATCATCCTGGTGCTCAACTTCAAGCTGCTCTACGACACCATGTTCGGGGTCGGCTGAGTTCCGCTTCGCCTGGAAACCAGCTGCCCTCTGCGCAGGGGGCAGCCTCGCGACAAATCGGCAATCCGCGCTATGTTTTCCGGCATCATGACCCGGATCGAAGACATCAGGAAATTCTACGCGCGGCTGCTGGCCGCCAATGCCGGCTCGCCCGACCCACGTCTGGAAGCGGCTTTCGCCGACGTGCCGCGCGAAGCGTTTCTCGGTCCCGGACCGTGGACGGTCGTCGCCGGCAACGGCAGGGTCACAACACCAAGCGCCGATCCGGCTCATATCTATCAGAACGTGCTGGTGGCGCTCGACGACGACAAGGGCATCAACAATGGCGAGCCATTCCTGCACGCCATGTGGATTGGAAAGCTTGAACCGAAACCCGGTGAGGCGGTTTGCCATATCGGCGCCGGCACCGGCTACTACACCGCCGTGCTGGCCCGGCTGGTTTCGCCAGGCGGCATCGTCACCGCTTTCGAACTCGACGAGAAGCTGGCCGATCTGGCGCGTCAAAATCTCGAAGCCTATGGCAATGCGACGGTGGTCCATGGCGATGCCGTGACGACGCCCCTGCCGCCATCCGACATCATCTATGTCAATGCCGGGGTCGCAGCGCCCCCGGCCGGATGGCTGAAGGCGCTGCGGCCAGGCGGCCGCATGATCTTTCCCTGGCGGCCGGCCGAGCGCGTCCCGCTGGCGGTGATGGTGACACGCACGCAAAAAGGCTTCGCCTGCGATCCGTTCATGCGGTCGTGGTTCATTCCCTGTGTCGGCGCCTCGGTCGCGGACCCCGCGGCGATGATCCCCACCGGCGAGCAGGCCGCGCGCAGCCGCTCGATCTGGCTGGCGCAGGACAGGGCGCCGGACGACACCGCCACCGCCATATCAGGCGATGTCTGGTTCTCGTCGGAAAATCTCCACACCGAGCCTCGCAAGCAACGGTGATTTTCCAAAATTTCGTCCTGTCCTGTCGGACCGGTGGCTCGTCGCCCGTCCTTGGGCTGAAGTCCGCCACGACGGCGTGGACCGAAGAACGGGAGCATTGGAATGAGAAAGATCATCTCTGCGACATTCATCAGCCTCGACGGCGTCATGCAGGCGCCCGGCGGCCCGCAAGAGGATCCGGTCGGCGGCTTCAAGTTCGGCGGCTGGACCTTCCATTACTTCGACGAGGCGGGGGGCGCGGCGATGGATGAACTGTTCTCCAAGCCTTTCGCCCTGCTTCTCGGCCGCAGGACCTACGATATCTTCGCCGCCTACTGGCCATATCAGAAAGATCCGATCGCGGATGCCTTCAACCCTGCGGCCAAATATGTCGCGACGCATCGGCCCGACACCCTCACCTGGCAGAACACGCAATCGCTCGGGCCCGATATCGTTGCGGCGTTGCGCCGCCTCAAGCAGGAGGATGGACCCGACCTGCTCATCCAGGGATCGGGCAACCTGATCCAAACGCTGCTCGCCAACGGGCTGATCGACGAGATCCGGCTGATGATCTTCCCGCTGTTGCTGGGCAAGGGCAAGCGGCTGTTCGGCGACAGCGCGATCCCGGCCGCCTTCAAGCTCATTAAGTCGCAGGCAACCGGCACCGGCGTCATCATGGCGACCTACGAACGCGCGGGCGAGGTCAAGGTCGGGTCGTTTGTCACGGGAGAGCCGTCGGAAGCCGAGCTCGAGCGGCGGAAGAACTGGAAGTAAGCAGGACCTGGGTTCCTCGCCCCACGATGAAAGATCGACCCGCCACTCGGTCGAGCTTCGCTCGACACCTCTCCCCGATCGACGGGGGAGAGGAACCCAAGTTCTGAGAAGCTTCAAGCAGCGACTGGTCGCCGCGCCAGCCCTTCCCGTATATGCCGTGCGAATTCCTGCGCCGCGGGCCCTACCCCATGCCTCGGCAGATGCAGGTTGATGGCAAAATTCGGCAGCGGCGGCAGGCCGGACTCCGATCGCAATATGTCGAGATCGGCTGGCACCGTGGAGGCCAGCCAGGTGGTGACGGCGAGGTCGGAGCGCACCGTCGCGGTCGTCGCGTCGATGTTGCCGTTCTCGAACACGGTGCGCCACTCCAGCCCATGCTC
>NZ_RZPB01000495.1:0-4638 GCF_003998535.1 Mesorhizobium sp. M7A.F.Ca.AU.002.02.1.1
CCCAAAACTCCCCCGGTGCCGCCGGTTCCGGCTGCGCCTGCGCCGCTCCCGCCACCACCCTGGCCGCCGCCCCGGCCCGCGGCGTTGGTCGCGCCATGTCCGCCAGCACCGTCGGCCATGGCGGGGCTCCAGGCCAGGGGGGCCAGGAGGCAGGTCGCGAGAGCGGTCGAGCGCAGCAGGCTTCGCTTCGAGACGATGGCAATTCCTGTCAAGGCCAAGCTCCCCAGATCAGCACCGACGCAGTCGTGCATGTCCCCGGGCATAGCACCCGAGACCAAGGCCGGATATCGTTGAAACTAGCTATGCCCGCCGCGCCGGGATCGGCCGGTCAGGCCGCGGGCACATGCAAGGCCAGCACGGTTTCGCCGCGCCGCGACCGCGTGTCGAGCGTACCGCCCAGCCGTCCGGCCCGTGCCCGCATCGAGCGCAGGCCGGTGCCCGGGACGGGCGCTTGCGAGGCGGCATCGAAGCCGACGCCATTGTCGTTTATGGCCAGGCTCAGCGTCTCGCCGCGCCGGTGCAGGTCGATGACGACGCGGCTTGCCTGGCTGTGCTTGAGCACGTTGGTCAGGCCTTCCTGCAGGATGCGGACGAGATCGAGGCTTCGCGCGAGCGACAGGTGGCAGTCCTCCAGCCCGGTCAGGTTCCACACGCAATCGATGTCGCGGCTTTCGCATGCCAGCGTGTGGCGGCGGCGCAGCGGCGCGATCCACTCGGCCAGCGACTGGCCGCCCGTCTGGTCGTCGGCGGCGGTGTCGATGATGACCCGCAACTCGTCGCGCAGTTCCTTGAGGACGGACAGGAAGCGATCGGCCGGCAGGTTCTGCGGCGCATGCTCCAGCATGGCGATCGAATTGACCAGGGTGCCGCCCATGCCATCGTGCAGATTGTGGGAAAGGGAGACGCGCTCGGCCAGCCTGGTGTTGGCCAGGGTGACCTCATGCTGCTGATGCAGCGTGAGGGCGAGTTCTTCCCTGGCGGTTTCGATCTTGGCCGTGAGCTCATCGTTGAACCCCTCGATGCGGCGCATGTTGGCGACGAAGTTCCAGGCCAGCACCAGCGCCATGCCGACCATCTGAAAGTGGGATGTCAGCGTGACGTAGTAGACATTGCCAAGAAGGATGCCGAGATAGGTCATCAGGTCATGCAGGATGGCCACGATGGTGAGCGCGTTGACGATGTGAAGGACGATGTGGTCCAGCCGATTGCTGCGCCAGGTCAGGCCGATCGACAGGAAACAGGCGCCGATGTAAAGCAGCGACCAGAACAAGGCCAGCAGGTTGAGCATCGGGCCGAGTTGGGAATGCGGTGTGGCAAACAGGGCCGCGGCGCCGATCGCCAGCGCGGCCCACAGCACGGCTTCCCCCCTGGGAAAGCGGCGCTCGGCAAAGCGGATGACAAACAGCACGAAGGCGGCGGCCATGACCATGAAGGAGAGCATGATAAAACGCTGCCAGGTGTCGGTCGCCGCGAACGGCCAGGGGCTCGTCACCACGAAATTGAGCGAATAGCAAAACCACGCAATCGTCATCAGGGCGAACCAGCCATAGGCCTTCAAGCTTCGGCGCAGCAGCCAGACGACGAAGAAGAAGGTGCCAAGCGCCGCGGTGACGCCGAGATAGAAGACCGGCAGTTCGCGGCGAATCCAGAATTGCTGGACAAAATGGGCACGCGTCGCCGAAGGCGGGCCGATCAGGACCGGACCAAGGCCTGGCTGGTACGGCGCTAGGCCCGAGACCCTGATCAGCAGCGTGTTGGTGCCGGCATGCAGGACCGGGGAAGCGAGCTGCCAGTAGCGGGGCACGTTCCATGAGCGCGTCAACGGCTCGACGAGGAATTCGTCGCGGCCGAGTTCCGCGGCGTTGACAGAGATCGATCCGGCCAGTGTCCAGTAGTTCAGCGCGAGGCCTAGCGGCTCGGCCGCGTCGGGCCTGTCGAAGGTGAGGCGATACCAGACCACGCCGTCGAAACCGGGCCAGCGCGTCGCCCAGTCATCGGGCAAGGTCACGCTGGTCCAGCCGGCGGCCGGCGGCGCGGCGGCGTCCCAGCCGGATCGAACGGCCTCGATCGTCTTGAACGGCACGGCCCCGTCGGCGCCGAGGGCGATGCCGCCCGGCGCGAGGAGCAGGAATATCAGGGCAAGAAGCCTTGCGACCGCGCCTCGAAAATCGCTTCCGTCCGGGATTTGACCGACAGCTTCTTGTAGATGTTGCGAATGTGGCATTCGACCGTGAACCTGGAAAGGGAAAGGACCCCCGAAATCTCTCGATTGGTAAGCCCCTTGGCAACGAGGTTGAGGATCTCGACCTCGCGCGGCGTCAAGGGAGGCGGCGGCGCAAGCGCGGGCTTGCCGCGCCCCGGCCTGTCGGTGGAGGAACGGGCGCGCCCGGATGACGCCGGCGCCGACACCAGTTCCAGGATGCGCCGGGCGATGAAGGGATCGATCGGCGCGCCGCCGCGAATGGTGCTGCGGATCGAAAGTGACAGCTCGACGTCGTCGCGCTCCTTCAAGAGATAGCCGGTCGCTCCGGCACGCAGGGCTTCGAGGATGGTGTTTTCGTTGCTCCAGGCCGAGATGACGAGAATCGGCAGCGCCGCGTCGTGCTCGTGCAGGGAGCGGATGAGGTCGATGCCGTTGCCATCGGGCAGGCCGACATCGACCAGCGTCATGGCGAAGGGTTGGTCGACGAGCAGGGCCTTGGCCTGCGCGATCGACCCGGCGAAAAACAGCTCCTCCTGAGCGTAGCCAAGGCCCCTCAGGATCGAGCGCAACCGCACCTGCATCATCGGCTCGTCCTCGACGACAAGCAGCGGGCTCGGCAGCAGTGCTTCCGATGGCAGGTCGATGGCGGGATGTTCCTTGGACGACATGAACCTCGACGCGAATGGCGGCTTTCACCTGTAGCAGCCGGGCGGAAAATACCCAACCGATCGTACCCAGTCTGCCATGGATCGGTTGCCGCCGACATAGCTGGGATCAGGTAGAGCGAGCCGGGTATGGCCGTTTGTAACAGCGCCCGTGCGGGAGGCGCTTTTCGTGACATCCAACGGTTGCCTCCAAGCCCGATCCTGCTGCAATCGGAGGAGAGACAATGCGTCAACATCTGCTGAACGGTTGGCTCGTGGCAGCCCTGGTCGCGACGACCTGCCTGCTCGGCGTGACCGCTTACGCGGAGGTGAAGGAAGACATCTCGCGCGTCGCCTGCACGCATGGAGGACAGGCTCCCGGCGAGCGGGGCGCACGGTGTGATACCTGTGCCGCCGCGCGATGCGATGTGCGCGCATCAGGAGCCTGAGCGGCAGCCGTCAGGGGACCGCATGAGCGGCAATCCGCCAGCCAAAACGGCGCTTGCATCCGGGCACGATCCGCGCAGCCGAGATAGAATTTCCGATCAGACAAGCCGGATGTTGCGTGCGGGGCTGAATCCCTTGCCGCGCAAGGGTTTCAGACGCGGGCGCCGTCGAATTTTTCGCGCGCCGCCTTGACGCGCATGGTGTTGGCGCGCGCCCATTCGCTCAGTGCGCTGACGGGGATCAGCAGCTCGTGGCCGAGCTCGGTCAGCTCATAATCGACGCGCGGCGGAATGGTTGGAAACACGGTGCGGGTGACGAAGCCGTCACGCTCCAGCCCGCGCAAGGTGGTGGTCAGCATCTTCTGCGAGATGCCGCCGACGGCTGCGCGCAATTCGTTGAAACGCAGCGGTCCGTCGCCCAGCTTGCCGACGACCAGAACGGTCCATTTGTCGCCGACGCGCTGCAGGATTTCCGAGATGGCGCGGCAGTCTTCGGAGCGGTGTGGGTGCCTCGGTAACAAAAAAGTGCCTTCTTGTGCATCGCGTTTGCAGTATCTCATATAGCGCAGGTATCCAAATGATACCAGTACTTCGTGCAAGGAGAGCCCTTATGTCCAAACCCAAAATTGCCATCGTCGTCGGATCGACGCGCGCCGCTCGTTTCGCCGATGTGCCAACCCAATGGATCGCCAAGATCGCCAAGTCGCATGCCGACATCGATGTCGAGATCGTCGACCTTCGCGACTTCCCGCTGCCGTTCTTCGACGAAGTCGCATCCTCCGCATGGGCGCCGTCGCAGAACGAAGTGGCACAGCGCTGGCAGAAGAAGGTCGCCGAATTCGACGGCTTCATCTTCACCGCCGCCGAATACAATCATGGCCCGACGGCGGTGCTGAAGAATGCCATCGACTACGCCGCCAACGAATGGAACAAGAAGCCGGCCGGCTTCGTCGGCTATGGCAGCGTCGGTGGCGCTCGCGCCGTCGAACAGCTCCGCCTTCATGCCGTCGAATTGCAGATGGCGCCGGTCAAGTCGGCCGTCCATATCGCCTGGGGCGATTTCCTCGCCGTCCGCCAGGGCGAGAAGAAGCTGGAAGACCTCGAGCATCTGAACCAGGCCGCCACGGCGCTGGTCAACGACGTTGCCTGGTGGGCCAAGGTGCTCAAGGCAGCGCGTCAGGCCGACGCCGTCGCCGAGGAAGTCAAGGCGGCCTGACCGCCGGTTCGAATTATCCTCCCAAGGATCCGGGGCGGCGCTTGCGCCGCCCTTTTTCAATTATAGCGGCTCAAACCGAAAGCTGGCGCCGGATCGGACGACGCGGCCGATACCGGGCGAATCCAGATG
>NZ_RZPB01000496.1:0-4636 GCF_003998535.1 Mesorhizobium sp. M7A.F.Ca.AU.002.02.1.1
ATCCTGTTGGTCTGCAGGCAATACTCGAAAGGTCGACATGACAAGAATCGGCATCACCCGTTCCTTCACGCGCTCAACTTCAGAAGCTCTCGGAACATTTCGCCGAGCCCAGCGGCGGGGCGTGGATAACAGCGGTGCAGCGCCACCGCAATTACAAAGGTTAATTCGGCTACGCATCGAGCATCGGATGGTTTGGGACTGATTGTTCGCAAATCGCAGCTATAAATCAAATCTTCAGGGTAAGTTGACATGCTTGCCCACCGCCGACCGCCTATGGCTTGGATAGATATTCAGGAGAAAGCAGCGTAGGGCCTATCGACTTGTCAGATCTGATGCCCCCCGATGTGCAGGATGATCCTGCCCTAGCCGCTGAGGTCGACCGGCTTCTGGCGCGCCGTACGCGCGAAATCAGCCTGGGTGGCGAGATCGAACGCCTATTTCGAGCACGTGTCTGGTCGCAAACGGCGAAAATCATCCGCGCGTGGATGATCTGGGTGGCATTTTTGGATGTGCTGACGTTGGCATTGAACGCGGCGTTGCTTCCATGGGGCGTAGCGCAGTCCATGCTCCTGCCCGGCGCCATCATCCCGCCCGTCGCGTTGGCCGTGGTCCTTGTTTGGCGCAAACCGCAGGCGCCTTGGCTCCAAGGAGCCTCGCTGATCGCAGGCATGTTCCTTATCTTGTTGTCAGTCGCATTGGTCGGAGCAAGCGCTGGTGGCGAGTTCTACGAACGGCAATTGAACGTCATGTTGTTCGTGGCCATCACAGCCATCATCATCTTCGGGATCCCCTTGGCCTGGACGATGACGATCGCTGCGCTGGCGCTCGGACTTTATCTCATGCTTCAACTGCAGAACCCGGCCATCGCGCATGGGAGTGCAGTAGCTGGAACGCTGTTCTTCGCCAGCGGTATCTTTGCAACGGTGGCCGCGCGGCGCATCATGACAATTCTCGCTCAAAAGACTTTCCTGTTTGAGCTTCGCGACCGACGCAGGGTCGCCCAACTGGCGAAAGCGAATGATCGACTGGTACTCCTGGCGAGGACCGATCCACTCACCGGCATCTCCAACCGTCGCTGGATGACGGAAACACTCGAGCGCCTATGGGGAAGCGACAAACGTTGCCTTGCCGGTGCCGCGATGCTGATGTGCGACATTGACAACTTCAAGAAGCTAAACGACCACCTCGGCCATGCGGAGGGAGATCGGTGTTTGGTAAAGGTCGCAACTATCTTGAAGGAAAACGTGAGGCGTGATCGCGATCACGTTGCCCGTTATGGCGGCGAAGAATTCCTCGTGCTCCTGCCCGGGGTGAACGAGGAAGAGGCCGCCGCTGTGGCTGAACGAATGCGTAAGAGCGTCGAGGCTGCCGCTTTGCCCAACCCTGGATCCCGTGTGTCGCGCTGGGTCACCCTGAGCATTGGAGTTGCCGTTCAGACCGCTGAGGCGATCTCGCCGGAGCAGTTACAGCAACGGGCGGATGCCGCACTTTACCTTGCCAAGCAGACGGGCCGCAACAGGGTGCTGCTTCACAGACCGGAGTTATCCGCGCGCAAACATATTCGGCCGGGCAGCCTTGGGGCATAGGCCGTGCGTGGCCGAGTTTCCGGGTTGTTGAGAACACCCATGGCCGATTCCGGCTGCGTGGATGATCCAGGAGGAGTTCCACCAAGTGGCCTCAGTGATGGCGATCATCTGGATGACTTGCCGGGTCTTCGCAAATGCCGAGCGCATGGGCTCCGTCGATTTCTGCGCCCTGCGCCCTATGTGGCGCGCGTTTGGCTAGGTGAAGGGCGCCCATTGCGCAGCCCCTGATCTTGCGCAAGGGAATCCTGCGACAGCCCTCATTAGATCGGTTGCAAGTGCTCCATGAAATCTCCATCTAGTTCAGTTGTAGTCAGAACGCGGTCAAACGATGACACGGCAAGAAGTTCTCTCCGTCATTGGATCAGCCGACGATATTACGGTTGCGGAGATCATCGCAACGGGTGCGTCGATCGAGGAATTGAGAGAGGCATGGGCATGGGCTTTTGCTGACGAGGCGTTAATGGGACAGGGGCGCCCGCTTCCGGGAACACGAGCGGCCGCGCTTATTGACCTGCTTAAGCCCGACGAGGACGACCCGGCTGAACCGGGCACCCGTCTGGAGTAAATCAGCAAACCCATCGAATGTGCAATTCGGTCTTGTCATCCACGGCAGCGTTGCAGACACTTTCTCGGTGAAACCGACCTTTGTGCCCGTTTCAGTTCAGTCATAGGTCTTGCGCGTGGGCTCCAGACTCCCGACCATCGTAGCCGAGTAGCAGGCATCACAGGCCTCGTGCGGCTCAGTCGGCCACTGGATAACGCTACAGCATTGATCACACAGCCGATTTGGAGATCGCCCACTTCTCTTGCGTTCACACGCCAGAGATCGCTAGTCTAAACCTGTGGCGCGAAGTTCCTTACATCGATAAAAGCACACGCGCTCAGAAGCGGATCGCAGGCTTTTGTTGTCCACCTGTGTGGTCGCCGGATGCGCCGAAACGTAAGGACTTTCGCCTCGCCGACCGGAGTCGCCGACCGTGCGCGCAAAGCCGCAGAGCAGTTCCCGCAGCCGCATGTTGAGCCGGACCGCCACTTCAAACATACCGCTCATCAGCTTCACAACTCTGGTGCGCTCCGGTAGGGGGCCAGCCCAGCAGCACAGATCGCGACGCCGTCTGGCCTGTCAGTCAGGAGTTTGCCACAGCAACGAAAAGCGATTGTCCCTGCCGGTCGATACGGAACAACACTGGCTTTTTCTGCTGACGGGATTTCGCCCATTCCTCGCGGACGTCAGACGGCTGGGTCATGTTTCGGTTGTTGGCCGACACGATGACGTCGCCGGGCCGGATGCCGCTTTCGGCCGCAGGACTGTTGGGAGCGACATCCTGGACGAACACGCCCGTGGTGTCGGCCTGCAGGCCGAGTTGCTGGCGCGCTTCGTCCGGAATGGCGCTCAGCGACATACCAAGGCGCTGGTCCTCAGTCCCCAGGCTTGGAATGGCACCGGTCTGTTCCTCCTGATCCCTGCGTCGATCGACAGTCAGCGACAATTCCTGGTTTGTGCCGCCCCGGTTCGTTGTTACGGTGACTTTCGATCCCGGCTTCTGGCTTGCTGCCGCCAGCGTCAGGTCATGGACGCCTTGGATGTCCTTGGCGTTGAACCGGGTTATCACGTCGCCGGCCTGGATTCCCGCTTTCTGCGCCGGGCTGCCAGCCTCGACCGAGGCAACCAGCGCTCCCTTGGCGCCCGGCATTCCGAGCGCCTCGGCGATGGAGGGCGTGATCTCCTGAAGACGCACGCCGATGAAGCCGCGCTCGATGCGGCCAGTGCTGATCAGTTGGTCGACGATAGTCCGAGCTGTGCGCGAGGGCACCGCGAACCCAATGCCTATGCTACCGCCTGACGGCGACACGATTGCCGTGTTGACTCCGATGACTTCGCCGCGCGCGTTGAACAAAGGACCTCCCGAGTTACCTCTGTTGATCGAGGCGTCAGTTTGCAGGAAATCGTCGTAAGGACCGGCCTGGATATCGCGAGAGCGGGCAGAAAGGACGCCAACAGTGACCGTGCCCCCGAGGCCGAAGGGACTGCCGATGGCGATGGTCCAGGCCCCTGGTTGCATCGCGTCCGAATCCCCCCAGGCCGTCGCCGTCATGTTGGGCGGAGGCTCGACTTTCAATACCGCGATGTCGGTTGCCGGATCGCGGCCCACCACCCGGGCGGGCGCCGTCTCCTTGTCGGAGAACACGACGTGAATCTCAGTTGCGTCGGCGACGACATGGTTATTGGTGACGATATAGCCTTCGGGACTGATCACAAAGCCGGAGCCGAGTGCTTCCCGCACCTGGGGCTGGATACGCCCTCCTCCGTCGAAGGGATTGGGAAAGTCGTTGAGCGTCGTTTGATCCTGGATGATCTGCCTGGTCGTGATGGCGACAACCGCGGGCAGCTTCTGACGCACGATTGCGCTGAAGTCGTTCGGAATTTCCTGTGCGGTGGCCGGAGCAAGGCCGCCAGTCGAGAGCATCAGGGCTCCTGTGATCAAGCCAATGCACAAGTTCCTAGAGAGGTAAGACATGACTGGTTCTCCTGCCGGATTCGGGTCCTTGATTTTCGCCCGACGTCAGAACTGAGATTCTCGCCGATTGTTTCACCGGCTGGATAAAATGGTTCTAAGGCGTTGACCACGGGAAATGTGACCCGTGCCAAGCCATTGAAACTTGCTTGAGACGTCCCAAAATTTCGTCTGGCGGGAATCGCGAGAGCCGCCAAACTCAAACACGCAGGAGATTGTCTGAAGCGGAGGACCATCAATGGAAGCAGCCATTTCGACCCATTTTGCCTCGATTGAACCCGTGGCCCCCGATGTTTTTCTGGACCGATTGCTGCATCCGGCACGGCATTTCAAACATCCCCACGACGTTTTGGCCGACGTTGCCCTGGACGGTCAGGAGAAGCGCGCCATCCTTTCGTCATGGGCGTCGGATGCCTGCGCGTTAGAATCCGTGCCAGCGCTTCGCATGCTGCCGGGGGCGGGTGAACCAGTCAGCTTCGATGCGATCATGGATGCATTGCAACAATTGGATCAATCGGACGAGCTTGCCGGTCC
>NZ_RZPB01000497.1:0-4623 GCF_003998535.1 Mesorhizobium sp. M7A.F.Ca.AU.002.02.1.1
GGCATCTGGAGCAACTGACATGATCGCGAACCTTCTTCCCACTCTCATCTTCATTGCCGCACTTGGCTCAGGCGTCGTCGGCGGCGTCTTCTTTGCTTTCTCCAGCTTCGTCATGCCGGGCCTCGCCCGAATGCCAGCCGCAAGCGGCATTGCCGCGATGAATTCCATCAACGTCACAGCGGTGACGCCGCTGTTCATGACAGCACTGTTCGGCACGGCTCTCGTCTGCATCGTTGTCGCCATCGGTGCGGTGATCGGCTGGAACCAGCCAGGCTCGCTCTGGCTGGTTGCCGGCAGCCTGCTCTATCTCATCGGCATCGTGGTGGTGACGATGATCTTCAACGTCCCGCTCAACGATGCGCTCGCCGCCCTCGATCCGGCCAGCAGCAATGGCGCAAGCCTGTGGTCGCGCTACCTCGACGAGTGGGTGATGTGGAACCATGTCCGCACCATCAGCGGCATAGCCGCGCTGGCATCCTTCTGGTTCGCCGCGCGTTGAAAAGGATGGATGGAGCCACCGATGAAGGATCAATATTCGAATATGGCCTTCGGCATGGCAATCGGAGTTGGTGTCGGTGCCGCGGTCGGCACCGCTCTGGATGACCTTCCGATGGGCGTCGCCGCGGGTATTGCGATTGGCGCCGCCTTCGGAGCGTGGCGACGCAAGTGACGGCAGCGCCGGCGGCCTCTACGCCTTTGTCTTCCGATCGGAATGACCGAGGTCGCGGTCCGGATCAATGACATCGCGGACCAGTTGCTTCAGCTTGGCCGCGTCCGGAAAACCGCCGTCGCGCTTGCGATCCCAGACAAGCACGTCATTGCAGGAAATGGTGAAGATGCCGCCGGTGCCCGGCACCAGCGTTACTTCGCCGAGGTCCGTGCCGAAGGTCGACAGCAGCTCCTGCGCCATCCAGCCGGCGCGCAACAGCCATTGGCACTGCGTGCAGTAGGTGATGCGGATGGCGGGGAGCACTCTCTCGCTCATGCCGGGCTGAGCTCCGCTCATGCCGCGCTGAGCTTGGCCATGGTCTCGTCGTCGACTTCGAAGTTGGCGTAGACGCTCTGCACGTCGTCGTCGTCCTCGAGCGTGGCGACCAGTTTCATCAGCGACTGTGCCCGCTCCTCGTCGACCGGAACGTTGTTCTGCGGCCGCCAGATCAGCTTCACCGATTCTGCCTCGCCGAGCGAGGTTTCCAGAGCCTTCGACACCTCACCGAGATTCTCGAAGGCGCAATAGATGGTGTGGCCTTCCTCGTCGGTTTCCACGTCGTCGGCGCCGGCTTCGATTGCCGCTTCCATGACCTTGTCGGCGCTGCCGGCCGATGCCGGATAATAGATCTCGCCGACGCGGTCCCACATGAAGGAAACCGAGCCCGTTTCGCCCATCGCGCCGCCGGCCTTGGTGAAGGCAGCACGCACATTGGACGCCGAGCGGTTGCGGTTGTCGGTCAGCGCCTCGACAATGACAGCGACGCCGCCCGGGCCATAGCCCTCATAGCGCACGGCTTCGTAATTCTCGGCATCGCCCATCGAGGCCTTGTTGACGGCGCGCTGGATGTTGTCCTTCGGCATCGACACCGCCTTGGCGTTCTGGATCGCCAGGCGCAAGCGCGGGTTCATCGATGGATCGGGCGTCCCGCTCTTGGCGGCGACGGTGATTTCGCGCGCCAGCTTGGAAAACATTTTAGACCGCACCGCATCCTGGCGGCCCTTGCGGTGCATGATGTTCTTGAACTGTGAATGGCCAGCCATGGCACCCCTGTCGTCTTCTCGGCTAGAGCATCGCGAAGCGAAGTGATCTGACCTCGTCTTCCGCAATGCCCGAATTCAAAATTTCAGAGCGTCCCAGGTGCACCTCTTGGAAGCACGGCGTTCTCTGTCGGAATGGCCGGCTTATAGATAAATCGGCTCAATTCGTCCAGCCGCACCGCGCATGCGGCGCAAGACGTGACCTGCTGCGGCCGCTCACGCCTCGAGGTCCGACTTCAGTCGGTCGATGATGCTGAGCGCATGGCCGGCATACTGGCTGATCCAGCGGTCGTGGATCTGCTTGATCGGCAGCGCGTTGAGATGGTTCCAGCGCTCGCGGCCGTCGCGCCGCGCAACGATCAGGTCGGCCTCCTCCAGCACCTTCAGATGCAGCATGACCGTGCAGCGATCGATATCGGGAAAGGCCTCGCACAGCATGCCGGTCGTCTTCGGCGCGTCCTTCAGCTGATCCAGCATTTCGCGCCGGCGCGGATGCGCCAGCGCCTTGAAAACATTGTCGTCTTGCGATCTGCTTGACATGTTATGTTTATATAACGTATCTTTGGACCGATCAAGGGAAGGAGCTGTGGATATGTCACTTGGATTCAGTGTTTCCGGACGCATCGGCAAGCCGGTCGCCGACGTCTTCGACGCAGTCGTCAATCCGAAGAAACTGAGCGGCTATTTCACCACGATCGGCGGCGCCAGCGCCCCGCTGGAAGCCGGCGCCGGCGTCGTCTGGTGGGGCAAGGTGCCGGTTGAGGTCGACGAAGTGGTCAAGGACCGCCGCATCGTGCTGCGCTGGGATGCCACCGATGAGGACGGCAAGCCGGCCTACAAAACCCGCATCGAGATGAACTTCGAACCGCTGGACGATGGCGGCACCTTCGTCACCATCGCCGAGAGCGGCTGGCAGGAAGGCGCGGTCGGCCTGAAGAAGTCCTACCTCAATTGCGAGGGCTGGTCGCAGATGCTGGCCTGCATGAAGGCCTATGTCGAGTACGGCATCAATTTGCGCGACGGTTACTACCGCAGCGAGATGAAAGGCGAACCCGCCAACGAGACCAATGTTTGAGCGACCCGACATCTGAGCAACCAGAAGGAAGAGGAGGCCTTTGCGATGAAGAAAGTAACGCCATTCCTGATGTTCGAGGGCAAGGCCGAAGAGGCAATGACCCTCTATTGCGAGACCATTCCCGGCAGCAGCGTCCTCGACGTCACGAATTACGGCCCCGGCGAAGACGGTCCGCAAGGAACGGTCAAACTAGCGCGGGTGTCGATCGCCGGCCTGGAAGTCATGGTCTTCAACAGCCCCGTCCACCATGCATTCACCTTCACGCCATCGGTGTCGCTGTATGTGGACTGTTCCTCCGAGGATGAACTGAACCGAATTGTCGAGACGCTGGGCAAGGATGGCGCGTTCCTGATGCCATCGGACAATTACGGCTTCAGCCGCCGTTTCGCATGGCTAAACGACAGGTTCGGGGTCTCCTGGCAGATCAATCTCGCATGACTGGTCTGTGCAAGGGCGACCACCCTGCTGCTCTTGCCTCAATGCCCGCCGCCCGGCTTCTTGCGCCGCCGCGCCAGCATGTTGAGCCCCTCGACCAATGCCGAAAAGCCCATCGCCGCATAGATGTAGCCCTTGGGCACATGGTAGCCCATGCCGTCGGCGATCAGTGTCATGCCGATCATCAAAAGGAAGCCCAGCGCCAGCATGACAATGCTCGGGTTTTTGGCGATGAAGTTGGCCAGCGGCCCGGCCGCCAGCATCATCACGCTCACCGCCACGATCACGGCGATGTACATGATGGCGATCTCGTCGGTCATGCCGACGGCGGTGATGATCGAATCGATCGAGAAGACCAGGTCGAGCAGCAGGATCTGGAAGATCGCGCCGGCGAGGCTGATCTGCAGCGTCTCGCCCATCATCGTATCCTTGTGGTCGTCGGGATCGACCGTGTGATGGATCTCCTTGGTCGCCTTCCAGACCAGGAACAGGCCGCCGGCGATCAGGATCAGGTCGCGCCAGGAAAAACCATGGCCGAAGGCCGTGAATACCGGCGTGGTCAGCTGGACGATGATCGAAATGGTGGCCAGCAGCACCAGCCGCATGATCAGCGCCGCCGAGATGCCGAGCCGGCGGGCACGGGCCCGTTGTGCTTCCGGCAGCTTGTTGGTCAGGATCGAGATGAAGATCAGATTGTCGATGCCGAGCACGACCTCGAGCACAATCAGCGTCAGCAGCGCGACCCAGGCGGTTGGATCGGACACAAATTGAAAATGCGGCGCCAGGAATTCGATGAGCTGCATGGAGGTCGTCCCCTCTTTTAACGATCTAGAGCAGTGTCGCCGGCAGTTAGGTACTAAGCGTGCCTATATCAATGTCATGACCAGAAGGACGGTGCGGTTTCCTCCAGCCGCGGGCCGCGACGAAACGGCGCGATCCGCTCGGTCAGCCCGGTGCGGTCGGAAATATCGACGCCGACGCCGCACAAGGTCGCCGGTCCGGTCGCCGCTTCGAAGCGGCCTTTCGGCACTTTCGACAGGAACCGGTTGAGCGGCTCCTCCTTGTCCATGCCGAGCGAGGAATCATAGTCGCCGCACATGCCGGCGTCGGACATATAACCGGTGCCGCCATTGAGGATCTGGTGATCGCCGGTCGGCTGGTGGGTATGGGTGCCGACGACGAGGCTGGCACGGCCGTCGACGAAATGCGCGAAGCACATCTTTTCCGAGGTCGCCTCGGCGTGGAAGTCGATGATCACGGCATCCGCCTGCTCGCCGAGCGGACAGGCGGCAAGCTCGCGTTCGCCGGCCTGGAAGGGATCGTCGAGTTCGGGATGCATGAACACCCGGCCCATGATGTTGGCG
>NZ_RZPB01000498.1:0-4621 GCF_003998535.1 Mesorhizobium sp. M7A.F.Ca.AU.002.02.1.1
GTAGAGATGCATGCCATTGCGATAACCGGCGAGGAGTTGTCGAAGCTCGGCGCCGGTCGCGTCGGGCGAGAGGCCGAGATGCGGCTTCAGCGCATCGCCGAGATGCTTCAGCCGATCGGCAAAGGCGAGGTGTTCCTCGCCTTGCGCGAAATAATGCAGCTCGTGCGCAAGCTCCTGGTTCTTCAGCGCCTGCGCCATGGCGAGCAGCGGCGTGATGCCGATGCCGCCGGCGACGAACAGCGTCTTGATCGCATCGCGGCGCAGCGGGAAGTTGTTGCGTGGCTCGGAAATCGCCAGCACGTCGCCCTCTCGCACCGTCTCATGCATGCATTTCGAGCCACCCTTGGAGTCCCGTTCCAGCTTGACGCCGATGGTGAAGCTGTCGGTTTCACCAGGACCGTTGGTGATCGAATACTGCCTGATCTCGCCATTGGGCATGTGGACGTCGATATGAGCTCCAGGCTGGAACGTCGGCAGGATGCCCTTGATCGGACGAAGCTCGAAGCCTGCGATCCCGTCGGCGGTCTGCCATTTTCTGGCCACGCTGACACGCAGCGCAGCCTTGCGGCCATGCGTGGTCACCTCAGGCATTTCGGCGAGTTCGGCCGAGACCCGTTCGTAGACCGGCTCGAGCGGCGCCGGCGCCGGCGCGTTCGCCACGTCGCGCTCGACCTCGTCGCGCAGCTTGGAAAGCCGCTCATTGTGGTGACGCAGAATGGCAATGCGCGCGGCGCCCTCGGCCTCCTGATCGAGCACGCCGCGGATCACCGAACGGTTGGAATCGACCGGCTGCACGAAGAAAACGCCCTGCGTCTCGGCGCCGCTGGCTCGCGAGCGAAGCGCCACAGCGAAATCCTGGGCGGCTTCGACGAGAATGTCGGCGCCCTCGCCGTCGATCGCTCCGTTGGGTTGAAAGCGATAGGCTCTCAGCCTCTCGACGACTTTGTCGGCCGGCGCGTTGACCGCGATGCCGCGCAAGGCGAGGAGCTTGTCTTCGGCGAGGCCGGCAATCTCAGGCACCTCCCCGCGCGGCTCTTCCGAGGACCAGACCAAGCCATAACGTTCGACCGCCGGAAAAGTGCGGTTGGTGATGGTGCGGGCGGGTGCATCGGCCGGATGAGCCGGGATATAGGTGCAGCCAGCGGTGCGGTTCGAATAACGCCAGCCGTGATACTGGCATTTCAGTTCGCGCCCGTCATTGATGCCGATCGACAGCCTGACGCCGCGATGCAGGCAGCGGTTCTCCCAGATGTTGACGTAACCGTCATCGGCCCGCCACACGGCGAATTCCCGGCCCAGCAACTGGCCGTGGAAAACGTGGCGAAACGGCAAATCATGGGCAGCGGCGATCGGATGCCACCGGCTTCTGGCTTCTTCCAACATCAATCGTCTCCAAAATGTCTGTCAGGCTGCAGCCGGGATGACCCCGTAGGTCACGCCCTTCTGGCTGAGCCAGCGCCGGTAGGCGATGGCCGACTTGTCAGCGCGGATCGGCGTCTCGGCGCGCGGATCGAGCGGCAGGCGCTTCGGCACCTGGTTTTCCAGGATCGGCTTGTCCTGGCCGAAGATCGTCTGCTGGAAACGCTTGATCACCTTGTCTTCATTGTCTTCGTCGAGCACGCAAAGCAGCATGTGGGCGCGCACATGCTCCTGGTCGACCGGCTGCAGGAAGACGGCGATGACATCGCGCCGGGTCTCGTCGACCGGGCTCGATTTATAGAGCACCGAGCAATAGGGATGCGGCACGCGATAGACGTAGTCGACGTCGGCGCCGCCATCGGACGCCGTCGACGCCATCGGCTGGAAGAAGCGGCAGCGCGTGGCCAGGATCTCGTCGCGATCGACGGAGATCTCGACGTCGTATTCCTTGACTTCGGTATGCGGCTCGACGCCGAGTATGTCGGTATGCACATAGGGGAAGTGGCCCATGTCGAGAAAGTTCTCGATGGCGCGTGGCGCCGAGACGTTGACGCCGAACGTTGCCGCATTGAGCTTGCGGCGGTCCGGCTCTTGATATTCGGGGATCGGGAACAGCTCGGCCGGCGGCGACCCGAGCGAAGTCCAGACATAGCCATAGGCGCTTATTGCAGGCAGCCTGTCGGCGGGTGGAATATGGTCAGCCCTTTGCACATCGGGACGCGAGCGCCAGACGACGGGCTCGCCATCCGCGTCCACCGCAAAGCTGAGGCGCTCCTCGAGCAGAACGGTCTCCTGGACGGCGCCGGGAGCAGCTTCCGCGATGGCGCCCACGGGATGCCAGAGATTGAGGATCACGGGATCAGCGCATTTCGTCATCATGTTATCCCTTCAAATACCCTCGGACGTCATCAGATCTGTGCCGGTATCGCACCATAGGTGACCGCCCTGTCACGCAGCCAGCGCCGATAGGAAACCGAGACGGCATCGGCGCGGATCGGCGTCTCGGCGCGCGGATCGAGCGGCAGGCGCTTGGGGACCTGGTTTTCCAGGATCGGCTTGTCCTGCGCGAAGATCAATTGCATGAAACTGCGCACCGTCGCCGCATCCATGCCCTCCTTGAGGTAGCAGAGATAGGGATGCGCGACGCAGTTCTCCTCGTCGACCGGCTGCACGAACAGCGTGATGACATCCAGCCTCCCCTTCTGGATCGGATTGCTCTTGTAGAGCGCCACCGTATAGGGCCGGATCACCTTGTAGATGTACTCGACGACGAACCCTTCCTTCGCGGTCGGCGACGCGATGGGCTGGTAGAATTTGCATTCGGTCGCCAGCACCTCGTCCTGGGGCGTGATTTCCACCTTGTAAGGCACGACCTCGGTATGCGGCTCCTCGCCGAGCCAGCCTGTGTGGATGAAGGGGAAATGCCCCATGTCGAGAAAATTCTCGACGGCGCGAAGGCCCGACACCTTGACCGCGATCGAGCCGCCGCTGACCAGATGTCGATCCGCCTCGTTGGCCTCGGGGATGTAGATGATGTCGCGCCAGGGTTTGTCCAGACAGGTCCAGACGAAGCCATAGCGCTCGGCGCTCTTCAACACGTCGCCGGTATCGTTGCGAACGACTTCGATCTTGTTTGAATGTTTTCGAACGACGAGATCGACCCCAAGCAGACGGGTCGAAAAGGGCACATCCTGGCTGAGCGATTCCTGGTCAGCGACGATATGCCAGTCGTTCAGAAGCTCGCGGTCGACGCAACGGGTTGCCATCGGCATCCCTCCCAACTCGGCTAGCCCTTCACCACGAACCTAGCCTGACGTTTCGCAATGACGAAATCACAAGATTGGATACCAATCAATGATTTTTTGTCAGCCAAAATCATTTTTTGTGTTGACAGACTATGATGATTGAATTCCGATATGGAAAACCTGAACCTGGGATATGGCACATCCCGAAGCGTCATGTCTTCATCATGGAAAGCCTGCTGATCATGTCGTCGCAAAGGCGGAGAACCGTGCCTTGAGCAGCCGCTCCCAGACGATCGCGGACACGCTGACCCGCGCCATCATCGACCATCGGCTGGTGCCCGGCTGCAAGCTCGGCGAGCGCGAGCTTGCCGAGATATTCGATGTCAGCCGCATCGTGGTGCGTCAGGCCCTGATACGGCTCGCCGATGACGGGCTGGCGCAGATCGAGCGCAACCGCGGCGCCTTCGTCGCCAGGCCAAGCATGCAGGAGGCAATGGAGATTTACGACGCGCTGACCCTTGTCGAACAGGGGGTGGCGGCCCAGCTCAGCGATCGCCTTGGCCCCGCCGGATGGGCCGAGCTGCGCCAGCATGTCGAACGCCAGCGCCAGGCAGTCGCCGCCGGCAACGATGCGCTGGCCGACGTGCTCGGCCAGGAATTCCACACGGTGTTCGTGCGCCTTAGCCGCAACAAGGTGATGCAGGAAATCCATGCCCAGCTGGTGCGCCGCACGACGCTGCTGCGCTCGCTCATTTCAGCCGATTTCGACTATTGCAATCTGCTCGACGATCATTCGAGGGTCGTCGACCTCCTGGAAAAGGGCCGCCTGAAACAGGCCATGGACCTGATCGACACGCATCACCGCACCGTGGTGCGCGGCTATATCATGGATCGCGACGTGTTTCCGGAGATGACGCCTGCCGAAGCGCTCGCACCCTATCTCGACGGCAAGGCCGACGGAGCGACGATATCGGCTGGATTGAGGCAGGCAAAACCATCCGGGAATGGCGACGGCGCGGTGCACGCGCACGTCCATCTCCCTAACAAAGACCGGGCATCGACAAGCCGGGCATCAACCAAAAAAACCAACAGAGGGTTACCGACATGAACGACCTGACAAGACGCGGATTCCTGAAATACAGCGGTGCGCTGGGTGCTGCGCTCGGTGCCGGAGGGCTGAGCACGGTCGCCAAGGCTCAAGAGGTGCTCAAGATCGGCGTCGTCTACGTCTCGCCGATCGCCGAAATCGGCTGGACCAAGCAGCACAGCCTTGGCGTCGAGGCGATCAAAGCCGCGTTCGGCGACAAGGCCGAACTCACCGTCATCGACAACATCTTCATGCCGCAGGATGCGGAGCGCATTTTCCGCGAGCTGGCCAGCGCCGGCAACAAACTGATCTTCGGCACCAGCTTTTCGCACGGAACGCCCATGCAGAAAGTGGCGCCGCGGTTCCCCAA
>NZ_RZPB01000499.1:0-4613 GCF_003998535.1 Mesorhizobium sp. M7A.F.Ca.AU.002.02.1.1
CAAGAAGAGTCAATATTTCAGGCCCGGCTGCCTAGAGCGGCGCGCCCGGCCTAAGGCCCGGGCGCGCCGGAACTATTCCGCAGCAATCGCGGCTGCTTCGCATCCGTCCGTCTCGCACTCAGCCGTGGCAAGGCTGCGCTGGCCAAGCAGCACCGTGGCCAGCGCGATCGTGCCTGAAGCCACAGAGACCCAGAACCCGTTCTGGGCACCGAACGCATCGACCACCGCGCCGGCCGCGAACGAGCCGAGCGCCATGCCGATGCCGATGCCGGTCATGACCCAGGTAATGCCTTCGGTCAGCATCGCCTCCGGCACATGCCGCTCGATCAGGCCGAAGGCGGTGATGAAGGTCGGCGAGATCGCCACGCCGCTGATGAACACGGTCAGCGCCAGCAGTGGCACGGTGTCGGCGGTGAGCGGCAACAGCGTGCCGAGCGCGACGAGGGCGACTGCGATGGCCAACTGGCGTTGCAGCGGCGCCTTCAGGCTGAGCGCGCCGACGATGATGCCGAGCACGAACGATCCCAGCGCATAAACGCCGATGACAAGGCTGGCGGCGCCGGGCTGGCCAAGCTCCTTGGTGATCGCCACGGTGCTGACTTCCGTCGTCGCGAAGGTCGCGCCGATGAAGATCAGGGCGAAGGTGATGATCTGAACCGGCCGCAGGCGGATCGCCGAGCCGCTTGAGCCATGGTCCACCGGCCGCACTTGCGGCTCCGTCGAGCGTTGCAGGATGAAGGCCGCTGATCCGAATGCGAGAAATAATGTGCTCACCAGAACGCCGGCTTCCGGGAACAGGGCAGCACTGAGACCGACCGATAGCGATGCCCCGGCGATATAGACCAGTTCATCGGCCGCGGACTCGAAGGCGAATGCGGTGTTCATCTGCGGCCGTCCGCGGAAAATCTCTGTCCAGCGCGCCCGCACCATCGCCGGCATGCTTGGCATGGCCGCGGCCAGTAAGGCCGACACGAACAGCGTCCACACCGGCCAGTCCTGGTTGGCCGCCGCTATCAGGACGGCGAAAGCCAGCACCGCGATGATGGTGGTGGGCACGACGATCCGTGTCTGGCCCAGGCGGTCCACCAGTCTGGATATCTGCGGCGCAACGAAAGCGTTGGCCAGCGCGTATGTTGCCGAGACGGCTCCGGCCAGCCAGTATTCGCCACGCGTCTGCGACAGCATCGCCACGATGCCGATGGGCGCCATGGCGATCGGCAGGCGCGCCATGAATCCGGCGGCCGCAAAGCCCTTGGTTCCGGGGGCACGAAAGATTTCCGCATAGGGATTTTGCATGGGTGGTTCCTCGACAAAGGACGATTCGGCAATTACATACGAAGCGTATGATTGTTAAATAGAGCATACGCCGCGTATGTCAATTGGCATACGTTACGTATGTGAATAGGGCCAGAAGCCATGCACAGACCCCGCAAGGAGATGATCGCCGAGACGCGCGCAAAGCTGATCGCGGCGGCCCGCCATGCCTTCGGCACAACAGGCTATGCGGAAGCCTCGATGGATGATTTCACCGCTTCGGCCGGGCTGACGCGCGGCGCGCTCTATCATCATTTCGGCGACAAGAAGGGGCTGCTGCAGGCGGTCATAGCCCAGATCGACGGCGAAATGGCGGCGCGCATCAATGAGGTCGCGTCGAGAGCGCCGACCCGCTGGCAGCATTTCGTCGACGAGTGCTCGACCTATATCGAGATGGCGCTGGAGCCGGAAATCCAGCGCATCATGTTCCGGGATGGCCCGGCCGTGCTGGGGGATCCAGCGCAATGGCCGAATGCCAGTGCGTGCATCGTGTCAATGACCGACCATCTGACCGCGCTGCAGGAGGAGGGGGTCGTTGTCTCGAGCCTCGACCCCGAGACGGCCTCGCGACTGATCAACGGAGCGAGCAGCCAGGCAGCGCAACGGATCGCCAATTCGGACGACCCCGAAGCGACGTCCAAGAAGGTGGTGACGGCGTTCAAGCAACTGCTCGAAGGCCTGCTCAAGAAGCCGGATCCGCAGTCGAATTGAAGTTCCCACCGGAGCTTTTCGTGCCGGCAGCTGTTCCCGATAGGAATTTTTTCTTGACACCTGCCCTCAGCTAAGGTACATATTCGTCCATGGTGCTGATTTGCGCCGGTGACCCGCCGCACAGGCGGGTTTTTCGTTTGATGCTCCGTCAGACAATGCGCCGGCGAAAGGCTGCGAAAGAAAACCGTTGCCCAGAATTCGTCGCCCTGTGGTGCCAGGGCCGGCAATTGACAATCGCCGGGTTGAGTTCATCCTCTTCCACCATCTCTGAGGCGGAGGGGCACATGTGGGATTTCGAGATCGGCCGGTCGGTGTCCATCATGATGCGGACCTGGCCGTTCATCGTCTTTCGTATGATCGTCTATTTCGGCATCACGCTGGCCTACATCATGGCGACCGGCACCGGTGCCTCGGTCGGCTATGGCGTCGGCCATATCTCCACCGATCCCGACGGGCCCATGTCCTTTGCCCTGTGGGGCGGCGTGGTCGGGTTTGGCATCGTCTCGATCGCGGTCTACTGGATCCGCGAATACATCCTCTATATCGTCAAGGCCGGCCACATCGCCGTCATGGTTCATCTGATCGACGGCCGCGACATTCCCGGCGGTCAGGACCAGATCGCCTACGCCAGGGATGTCGTCACCCAGCGTTTTGCCGAGGCCAATATCCTTTTCGTCGTCGACCAGCTCGTCAAGGGTGCCATCCGCGCCATCACCGGCCTGCTCGGCGGTATCGCCGCCTTCCTGCCGATACCGGGCCTGAGCGGCCTGGTCTCCTTCATCAACACGGTGATCCGCCTGTCGCTGACCTATGTCGACGAGATCATCCTCGGTTACAACATCCGCATCAATTCAGCCTCACCCTTCGAGACGGCGCGCCAAGGCGTCGTGCTCTATGCCCAGAACGGCAAGGTCATGGTCAAGAACGCCGTCTGGCTGGCGGTCATCATGTGGGGCGTGTCGTTCGTCATCTTTCTGATGATGCTGGCGCCTGCCGGCGCCATTCTGTTCCTGATGCCCGGCCAGCTCGCCGGCTGGGCCTTCGTGCTCGCCATCGTCTTCGCCTGGGCATTCAAGGCGGCCTTCATCGAGCCTTTCGCCATCGCTTGCCTGATGCAGGTCTATTTCAAGACCATCGCGGGCCAGGTGCCGGATCCGGCCTGGGACGCCCGGTTGGCCGAGGCGTCGTCGAAGTTCAGGGAGCTCAAGGACAAGGCGCTCGCCTCCTTCGGCGGTTCGCGCTGGGGTACGGCCGGCGCCACACCCTGATCGGCCGGGCAGGTGGTGTCTGGTGAGGCAGAAACGGTGTTGAGGCGCGCCACGGTGGACTTGAGCTGTGTCTCGCCTTGCCCGGAAAACGTCTCGCTCATGATCAGTTCCGGCAGCGGCAGCCGCCGTCCCCAACCATGCGTTTCAAGGTCCGGTTTGGAAGCGAACTCGGAAACACGGCCGACGCAGAGATAGGCGATTGGCGTTACGTGATCCGGAATGGCCAACAGCCGCTTCAGCGCCTCAGCCTCGATGATGCTCACCCAGCCGACGCCAACGCCCTCGGCACGCGCGGCCAGCCAGAAATTCTGCACCGCGCAGACGGTGCTGTAGAGATCCATCTCCGGATTGTGCCAGCGTCCCAGCGGCGAACCCTTCGAGCGCTGCCGGTCGCAAGTGATGCAGATGTTGAGCGCGCTCTCGCAGATGCCTTCCAGCTTGAGCTTGCGGTACAGCGCCTGTTTTTCCGCCTCGATCGCCGGCAGTTCCTGCTCGCGCGCGGCCAGGAACAGGTCGCGCACCTCCGCTCGTCGTCCGGCATCGCGAATGACAATGAAATTCCATGGCTGCATGAAGCCGACCGATGGCGCGTGATGGGCGGCAAGCAGCAGCCGCGCCAGCACGTCGTCATCGATCGCGGTGGGCAGGAAATGGCTGCGCACGTCGCGCCGCGTGAACATGGCGCGATAGACCGCATCGCGCGCATTCTGGTCGAATCCATCGTCAATGGCAGCGGTCATATGTTCCGGCATCGCTTGTCCCCTTGCGATTGCAGATTCAAAACGGTCAGAGCGTACTTTGTGCGTCCAAATGGACGCACGTCGCTCTGATGCCACCCGCCCGACCATGCGGATGACGATGCCTGCCAGGCCGGTCTTCTGGCTTGGGATCAACCCGCGTCCGGTGCCTTCCCGTCATCGACAGTGGCATTTACCGGCGCGGTCCCCCTCACAGCGTTGGGCACGCCACGGAATTCAACCGTGTTCCCGATTCTCCCGCTTGCGGCGGGCACCAGGCAGTGCCAAGGACTTTACGCCGAAGCGCCGGCGAGGCCAATGCCTGCGGCGACACGAATGGACGCAGGCGCGATTTTCCCCAGTCATCGGCCGCCCGTGCATGGCCTTTGTCGATCCGGGTCACTAGATTAGGACGATGACCACCCGTCTCTACACGCATCCGATCTTCCTCGAGCATCTCACGCCGCCCGGACATCCCGAGCGGCCCGACCGCCTGCGTGCCATCGAGCGCGTGCTCGACGAGGAAGCCTTTGCCGGGCTCGATCGTATCCAGGCGCCGGAAGGCGACGAGGCCACCATCCTC
>NZ_RZPB01000049.1:0-7820 GCF_003998535.1 Mesorhizobium sp. M7A.F.Ca.AU.002.02.1.1
CTGCTCGATTAGCTGCATGCAGGCCGTGGCGGTGAAGGCCTTCGTCATGGACAACAGCCAAAATACCGTATCGGCGCGCATCGTTGCTCCGGTGGCCGTATTGGCCTTTCCGAAGGTTCCTTCGTAGATCATGCGGTCTGGTCCTGCCGCGGTGGCAACGACGCCGGCGACGGTGCCGTCGCGCACCGCCTGTTCCATGGCCATGTCGATGGACTTGAAGTTGCCGGACCGCGCTTGCGGGTTGGCCGCCAGTGCGTGGACCGGTGAGTTCACGGCGGCGGCGCCCGCCGCGAGCAAAAGGCTGCCACGCGCCAACAGGCTTCTGCGTGAGATCGCATTCATGGATGAATTCCTTCTCGCAAGGCCGGAGATTTCCGCGGTCCGGCATGCCGCCGCGCCGTCCGGGCGCTCAAAAATCATCTAGGGGAAGCAATGCGATGATTCACGCGCAATAAAATCAAAGATAAGGTGACTCAAAATCATCATGAAGGGACGGTTGAGATCACCGACCTCGCAAAGGAGAGAAGGCATGAGTTTCGACACGCGGCTGCTGACCGGGGTCGGCGTTTTCGGGGCGGTGATGGAAGCGGGCAATTTCGTGCGGGCTGCGGATGTTCTCGGTCTCACGCCGTCGGGGGTCAGTCGTGCCGTGGCGAGGCTCGAACAACGCGTCGGTGTCAGGCTGTTCGACCGCAATCCGCGCGAGGTCGCGCTGACGGAGGAGGGCGCGCGCTTCCATGCCCGCATAACGCCACTGCTGGCTGGACTGGAGGAGGCGGCTTCCGAAGCCGCCGGTTCGGCGGCATTCGTCGGCGGACGGCTCAGGGTATCGATCGATCCCTGGTTCGCGCGAATGGTGCTGGCGCCGAGGATCGGTGAATTCCTGGCACGTTACCCCGCACTGTCGCTCGATCTGACCACCAGCAACTATCGCGAAGAGATGATGAGCGGCGCGGATGTCGCCGTGCGCTTCGGTCCGCCGGACGAATCCTCGCTAATCGCCCGCAAACTGCTGGACGTACCAGTCCTGACCTGTGCCGCCCCAAGTTATCTCGACCGGCACGGCATTCCAGCCACGCCCCACGACCTGATGCTCCACGATTGCATCCTGTTTCGCAACCCGCAGACCGGGCGGCCGTTCACCTGGGAATTCCGAGGGGAAAGCGGGGCCATCGAGATCAAGGCCTCGGGGCGCTTGGTCATGGACGATCCCTCCGCTGCCGTCGCGGCCGGTCTCGCGGGGCAAGGCATATTCCAGAGCCTTGCCATCGGCCTCGACGAGTGGCTTGAGAGCGGGGCGCTCACGACGATCCTGGCAGAATGGTCCGACGAGCAGTTTCCGCTTTACGCCTATCATCCGTCACGCCACATGCCGCCGGCAAAAGTGCGCGCTTTTCTAGATTTTGTTCAACGGATCGCGGCGAAGAGATGACCACGCCTTTCTCAGTCGAGTCCACCATCCGGACTATCTCAGCACTCACCAGTTTACTCGCTTGGTAGATGGGTGACTGCAATGGCTACCGACGGGAAGGCTACGGCACGAACCCGCTTCGGCGCACCAAGGCCGCAATGATCTACAAGATGACAGACAACCACGCCTACAACCCTTCGTACCACCGCGACCTGCGGGTTTGAGCTGAACGACTGCTTGGTTCGTATCTGTCACAAAGCAAACAGTCCGCAGACGGCCCCAATCGAGACGCTTCTTGCTCGTTGAAGAACGTCGTTAATGGTGCGACCGCGACTTTCCAATGAGGGACTGATACACCGTCACGATCCTTCTTCGCGAGATAGGGCGAGTGAGGCGTTCATCGGGCGAAATGCAGCGTGGTAGGGGGGACAAGAACATCGAAAAACATAGGAACAGATTTGAATGCTTTGCTGTCCCACTAGTTCCTAACTGCTTGATTTAGCTTCTTTTCCAAACATCCTCCGGGCCGGGTTAACCCGAATTCGCCGCAAAGGTGGGCCTATCTAGAGCTCGTTGTTAGTTATTCGTACACTGATCGTTTCCCGGAAGCAGTGCAGCGTAAGGGCAAACGCTCATTCTCATCCGGGAGCTATTCTCTTGCTTGTTAACACCAGCAACACGTAGTGCAGATGCTCTTACTCTGAAAGATCTCCGAGTGATGAGTGCGGTGATCGGCGGCAACGACGTGCGAATAGGCGGGTTTTGATTGGCCACAGATCTCTATTTCTGGCGGACGGCAGCTTGGCGCCCAAAGTCGGACGCAGAACCTACTTTGCGGTCGCCCGAAAGCCCACAGATGCAGCGGTGTCGCGTCAGGTATCTACCTGTGCCGAGGGTCAGTATAAACTACCGATCAGAGCGAGCCGAGATGCTCGTTCGCGTGATGGCGCGGGCGCACTGAAATCCGCGACTATTCGGCACTTCTGTTTTCAGCGGCCCGGAGACATTCTCGTGAACCCCTACTGCGTAGCCCCGACTTGCAGCCTTGCCGATCATCTTGATCACGGGAAATCGACAATCCTCTTCGATAGTGCGTCGAATTGAGGTCGAAGCAATCATGAGCCCATCTCGCAGGATCGCAATCGCCGTCGTCGCGCTCGTGTTGATCCCATCGGCAGCTACGTGGAGCTGGCAGTGGTTCAGGGTTGGTCGCTACCAGGAAACGACCGACAACGCTTATCTGCGCGCAGACATCACCAGTATCGCTCCCAAGCTGGCCGGCTATGTCGTCGACGTTGACGTGGACGACAATGCCAGCGTTGCAAAGGGCGCAGTTCTCTTTCGCATCGACGACAGCGACTATAAGGCCAAGGTGGTCCAGGCAAGCGCCAATGTCGCAGCCCGGCAGGCGGAAATCGCCAACATCGAGGCAAGCCATAAACTGCAAGATGCATTGATCGCGCAGGCCGAGGCGCAGAAACAGTCAGCCGCCGCAGACCTCCAGTTCGCCCGTGCCAACCTGACCCGCTATGTCACACTGCAGAAGAACGGCACTGCCAGCGATCAGAAACTGCAGGATGCACAAGCCAGCTACGACAAGGCAAAGGCGTCCTTGGACGGCGCAGAAGCCAATCTGCTGGCTCAAAGGCTGAAGCTCGGCGTCTTGGAAGCACAATTGTCCGGTTCGCACGCGGCCCTGTCACAGGCGAAGGCCGCTCTCGACCTGGCTATGCTCGACCTCGACAACACGGTCGTGAGAGCCCCGGTCGACGGGATCGTCGGCAATCGGCAAATCCGTGTCGGCCGTTATGTCACTCCAGGGAATGCGGCCTTGGATATCGTTCCCGTCGACGATGTCTGGATCGTCGCCAACTTCAAGGAAACGCAGCTCAGCTTGGTCAAGATTGGCCAAAGGGTACGCGTCACGGTCGACGAATATCCAGATCAAGAAATCGACGGTGTTGTCGACAGCTTCGCTCCCGGCAGCGGCGCGGCGTTCAGCCTGCTGGCGCCGGACAATGCCACCGGAAACTTCATCCGCGTTGTCCAGCGTGTGCCGGTGAAGATCAGGATGATACGAAACCCGTTGCCTGGCCGCCTCGTTCCGGGGCTCTCCGCCCGCGTTGCCATCGCCCTGGGAGCGGGCGACGTTCCAGCGGTGGCGTTGGAAATGCGGTCCGGCGACAGTGCCAACGGACGCCTGGTACAGTGATGCACCGCACCGAAGCCGAAAAAAGAGCGTTCCGCCATCCTGATACCCTGCCGTGTGCCTGGCTAGTAGCAACTGGTGTTGTATTGGCCGCCTTCATGGACGCAGTGGCATCCACTGCACTGTCGATCGGCCGGATCGACATGCTCGGCGACATCTACGCAACGCCGGATGAACTGGCGATGGTCGACATCGCATTCATCGCCGCCAAGCTGACGGCTTTCCTTGTCGCTCCGCTTCTTGTCACCGCCGCCAGGCCGACCGCCTGCCTGCGCGCGGGGGTCGTGATGCTTCTGCTGGGTTGCGCGGCAATGACGCTCTCGGTGGATCATGTCTGGATTTGTGTTTTCCGCGTCGTCCAGGGGCTGGCTGGCGGCACAATTCTCGTAGCTGGCCAGACGCTGCTGTTTTTTCGGTTCCCGTCTCGACATCAGCCGATTGTCCAAGCAGTTTTTGCCGTCGGCGCCGTAATGGCTCCAACGACGATTACGCCGGCCCTGCAGGGCTGGTTGGTCGATCATTTCTCCTGGGACTGGATATTCCTCGCCAACGTCCCGCTCGGCATCGCCGCCCTTGTCCTTCTGGCGGCGGATGGCAATCGGACATACTGGCGGGCAACCACGCTCCCCGTCGTCGAGGTCATTGTGCTCGGCATCAGTACCGCGCTTTTGACATACGTGCTGCTGCAGGGCAGCAGGTTCAACTGGTCGGACGACATGGGGATCACCGGCCTTTCGACCATCGGTGTGGCGGCCGCCGGCCTTGTGGTTGTCCGGGAGGCCCGGTTCCGCTCAGGCTCACTTCAGGCGGTCGCGCCTTTCGCCGATCCGGACTTTCGCTTTGGCTTTCTTGTCAGCCTCGTCGCGGGCTTTGCCCTATCGGGCAGCACCTATCTCATCCCGGCTTTTGCCCTCAACGTTCTCGATTTTACGGCCACGGCCGCAGGAGTGCTTCTGCTGCCCAGCGGAGCCATGCTGGCGCTGGGACTTCTGTTCTCCGGCCTCCTCATCGAAAAGGCCGGCGTTCACCCGATCGCCCTTGTTCCGTTTGGAGTCCTGCTCTTCTCCGGAGCCATGTGGCTCCTGTCCGGTTCGACGAGCGGTAGCGGCACCCCCGACCTGACCCCGGCCCTGCTTCTGCGAGGATCAGGTCTCGGTCTTCTGTTCGTGGCACTGACGCTGGTTACGCTGCGTGGACTTGCTGCCGATATTCTGCCGTTTGGAATAGGGCTGTTCAATCTCGGGAAGCAGGCTGGTGGTCTGATGGGCACGGCGCTCTTGCAAACGTATATCGATCACCAGAACGCTCTCAACCGAACGATGTTGTCCACCCACCTTGTCCGTGGCGATCCGGCCCTGGACCAGCGCTTGAGGGCCAGTGCGAACATTCTCACTTCGAACGGTGCCGACATTCTAGCGGCGCCCAAGATCGCTTTCCCATTGTTGCAGCGCTCTCTCGAAAGGCAAGCCTCCACGATCTCTTTCGACGAAGCTTTCTTCGCGCTCGTGTTGCTGTTCGCGGTTGCTGCGCCATGCCTGATTGGCGCCAAGCAATTGTTCAGTCGCAAAGTCCTCCGGCGGAGCCGAACTGGGTAGCCTCCTATGCGTTGGAACAGATGTCCTTATCGTCATGGCGTCCAACTTGAATCTTGCGAGCCACGTCCACCAGACCAGACGGGGATGAACACGCGGGGTCGTCGCGGCCGCGTCGCGCTGCGGTTCATGGATTTCCGTGAGGTGCCGCTGGGGCGCGGCGCTGCTTATGGTGAGTTTTGGTTCGTCAGCCCAGATCCCAGCTGCTGAGAGCAAGTGCTATACGGAGAGCCGACCAGGCCTTGTTTCAGGGGCTGTAGCTTCAATCGGGACGTCTAGGTGCCTCACCCCGAAAGTTAGGTCACTCACATCTCATGGATTTCCATGAGGTGCGGCTGCGGCGTGGTCCGGTTAAGATGATGAACCAATTCGCGAGCCCAGATGGTCAACGATGAGAGTTAAAGAAGGCGCTGACAGTCTCCGCCTTTCATTGTCCGGTAGGAGAAGACAATGACGACAGCGTTCAACTCGCTTGGCGATCCCGATGCGGAAGCGTTGCGGGCGGCTCGGCTCATCGAAAGCGTGGTCGGCAATGGGTGGGCGACAGACGCGGCCGGCAGATTCAGCTATGTTACTCCCAGCACGCTATCGCTTCTCGGCACGACGCTGGAGGAGTTCAACACTTCGTCAGAAGATGGCTCCGCGGGTTGGAAGCGGCTAATCCATCCAGACGACTATGACCGAGCCGTGGCCGAGTGGCGTCGCTGCCTGCAGACAGGTGAGCACTACAATGTGGAGCACCGCATTTTGCGCGCGAGCGGTGCTTACGGTTGGAGTCGAAGCTCCGGACAGCCGCTGTGCGATAGCGAAGGTAACGCCGTTGCATGGTATGGCACACTGATTGAAGGCGATGCGCCGTCCGCAGCCACAGAGCGATTCGCCGATGTGATCAGTGCGGCACTTGAGAAGGGAGCCGCCTCCGACGCTCTCCATTCTTTGAGTCTGGTCCATCCGGATGACCGGACAGCGGCGGCGCACGCAGTCGCCCGCGCCTTCTGGACGGGTGTCCCCCAAGTAACGAGGCACAGGCAACTGCAGGCCGACGGAAGTTATCGCTGGAACGAGACCCGATCGGAGCCCGGCTACAGTGTCAGTGTGGACATTGATGATCTGGTGACAGACGGGGAGCCGCTTTCCGGGGCGGACCTGGATCTCTTGGTTGAAAACAATGCCGGGCCAATTCGATCGGCGAAAATCGTTGAAAGCATATTCGGGAACGGATGGGCGTTCG
The DNA here is from genome assembly GCF_003998535.1 of Mesorhizobium sp. M7A.F.Ca.AU.002.02.1.1. NCBI lineage: Bacteria > Pseudomonadati > Pseudomonadota > Alphaproteobacteria > Hyphomicrobiales > Phyllobacteriaceae > Mesorhizobium > Mesorhizobium sp. M7A.F.Ca.AU.002.02.1.1. Next base: position 6,444 of record NZ_RZPB01000049.1, read on the forward strand.
ATGCGGCGGGTAGATGGATCTACCTGCATCCGTTCGCGCTGAGCTCCCTCGGGGTGACGCTGGAGGATCTGAACGCTCCATTGAACGAGGGGTACACCGCCTGGAAGCGTTTGCTTCATCCAGACGACTATGAGCAGATCGCGGTTACCTGGCGCCATTGTCTGAGGACCGGCGATCATTTCAATGTCGAGTTTCGCTTTCGGCGCGCAAACGGCACCTATGTATGGGCCCGAACCGCCGCGCGGCCCGCGCGCGACAGCCAGGGTCGTATCACGGGATGGTACGGAATCGCGCTCGACAACGATGTCTACAAGAAAACCGTGGCGGAGCTGCGCGGTCGGGAGCGGGAACTTTCTCAGCTCGTCGACATGGTCCCAGTCCAGATCAGACGGCTGACGCCTGAAGGCGAGCCGACCTTCTTCAACAGACGTTTGCTTGACTTCTTCGGTCTCGACGGTGTGGCGGATCTGGACAAGCCGGGGATGAGCCGGCAGGCGGCGGCCATACAGTCCCTCGTCTATCCCGAAGATGCGGCACGCCTCCTGGAGACCGTCCGCCACTCTCTGGCTACCGGCGAACCATACTCCATGAAGTATCGAATGCGCCGTGCGGACGGAGCGTACCGCTGGGTGGATGGACGCGGCGAGCCGCTGCGTGATCACAGCGGCGCGATTGTTCAGTGGTATGTGATCTCTATCGACGTCGACGACGAGATGCGCGCACAGGAAGCGTTGCGCGACCGGGAGCGGGAACTCTCGCAACTGGTCGACATGGTGCCGAGCTTCCTCTGGCGCCTGTCTGCGTCGGGCGAGCCGGTCTTCTTCAGCAAGCGAATGGTTGAGTATCTCGGCCTTGACGTAGGAGGATACGAGAATGTCGGAGGAAATGGCCTGAAGGCGGCCATTGCGGCTGTCGTACATCCCGATGACGCCGCCACGCTGGAAGCAGCGATCAACCACTCGGTCACCACCGGCGAAAGCTTCTCCCTGAACTATCGCCTGCGTCGTGCTGACGGCGTCTTCCGATGGATGTCGGGCCGAGCGGAACCGATGCGAGACGAGTGTGGGACTGTCGTCCAATGGTACGGTCTTTCGCACGACATCGACGACCAGGTGAGGGCAGAAGAAGCGCTGCGGAAAGCCAACCGGCAACTGGAGCAAATGATTGACGCTGTGCCCGTGAATCTCCTGAGCTTTGCCCCTTCAGGCAGGATCACCTACACCAGCAAGCGATACCTGGAGAAGGTCGGTTCGCCACCGACGCACATCAATGATTTCGATGCCCTGGCCCGGGACCTGGCCCATCCTGAAGACTTTCCGACAATGTTTCGGAGGGCGTCGAATGGCTTTGCGTCCGGCCAGCCTTTCATGAACCGCT
>NZ_RZPB01000049.1:7830-16341 GCF_003998535.1 Mesorhizobium sp. M7A.F.Ca.AU.002.02.1.1
GTTCAATGGTATATGGCTTCAATCGACATCGAAGACGAGATGCGCGCGCAGGAGGCTTTGCGCGAAAGAGAGCGCGAGCTCCAGCAGCTTGTCGATGCCTTGCCGGTCCACATCTGGAGCTGGACGCCCGATGGCAAGCTTGCGTACGTGAATAGGCGGTCTTTGGAGGATCTCGGCATCTCCGGGGCGAACTTCGAAGAGTTCACCAGGGTGGCGCAAGAACTGATTCATCCCGAAGATGCTCCCGAGGTGCTCAAAAGGTCAGCCAACTGCCTCAAAACTGGCGACTCCTTCATCATGCGGTATCGCCGGCGTTGGAAAGACGGCAGCTATCGCTGGATAGAAGGGCGTTGCGAGCCTCTGCGCGATCGGGATGGAGCCATCGTTCACTGGTACCAGGTCTCCATCGACATCGACGAGGAGATGCGCGCGCAGGTGGCACTGCGCGAGAGAGAACGTTCGCTGTGGCAGCTGGTTGAAACGCTGCCGGTGATGATCGATTGCGCCGCACCGAACGGTGAGCCGATATATCGAAGCCGTCAGCTCCGCGAATTCCTCGGATATGAGTTGGAGTTATTGGACGGCAAGGGAAAATCCCGCCTGTCCGGGACACTCGATGAAGGCGTTCATCCTGACGACCTGGCGGCCGTCAAAGCGAACTATGCTCATTCGTTGGCCACTGGCGAACCGTATGCGCGCAGGCACCGTCTGCGTCGCTTCGACGGCGAATATTGCTGGGTCGATACGCGCGCGGCACCGATGCGCAACGCAGAGGGAGCGATTGTTCAGTGGAACGTCGTCTGTCTGGACATCGACGGTGAAGTTCGAGTGCAAGAAGAACTGCGCCTGGCGCAAGAGAGACTTGCACGTGCGAGCCAGGCGGCGAGTCTTGCCGAGCTTTCAGCCTCTATAGCCCATGAGGTGAACCAGCCTCTGGCGGCTGTTGTCGCCAACTCATATGCCTGCCAGCGTTGGCTCACGGCCGAACCGCCAAATATCGAGCGGGCGCAGAAGACTGTGGAGCGTATTATCCGTGATGCCAACTCAGCCGCGGATGTCGTCAGCCGCATCCGCGCCTTATTCAAGCAATCTGCAGACGCGATGGCTTACACAGCACTCGACAGCGTCATAGCGGAAGCGCGCGACCTCATCGCCGAGGAGGCGGTGCGGCGCCGTGTTCGTCTGGATCTCGATGTCGAAAGCGACCTTCCTATTGTCGCGCTCGATCGGGTGCAGATTCAGCAGGTTCTGGTGAACCTCATCCGCAATGGGATCGAGGCGATGGACTCTGTTCCGGGCGACAAGGTTCTTGGACTTCGCGTGCGCCGGATAGGGGACGCGATCCAGATCGAGATCAGCGATTGTGGCCCGGGCATTGAGTTTCCTGACCGAATATTCGAGCCGTTCTTTACGACGAAAGAGCACGGCATGGGCATGGGACTCGCGATCTGCCGTTCGATCGTCGAGTCCCATGGCGGACGGTTGTGGGTGGAGAAGAACGATCCGCACGGAACGGCGTTCGTCTTCACGATGCCAGTTGAAATGAAAGCGGCAGCATGACGCCCCACGATCAAATGGTCTTCATCGTCGATGACGACGTGCGTATTCGGGAAGCGCTTGGTGAGCTTCTGGAGTCCCATGGCATGCGCGCCGTAGCGTTCGGATCGGCCGGCGACTATGTCCTTGCCGACAAGCCGGACGTCCCCGCCTGCCTGATCCTCGATGTGGAATTGCCTGACATCAACGGTCTAGATCTGCAGAAGCAGATCGCCGAGGGCGATCATCCGCCGATCGTCTTCATAACGGGGCATGGCGACATCCCGTCCTCTGTGCGTGCGATCAAGCACGGCGCTGTGGACTTCCTGACAAAGCCTTTCAGCGATACGGACCTCATGGTCGCGATCCGGGCAGCGATCGCCCAGGACCGGGAAAGGCGATCAGAGCGCGCCGAACTCACCGTGTTGAGGCAACGCTATCAAGAGCTCACGCAGCGAGAACGCGAGGTGCTGCCGCTCGTTGTGAGTGGCCTGCTGAACAAACAGGCCGCGGCTGAGTTGGGGATCAGCGAGGTCACGCTGCAAATCCATAGACGGAACGTGATGCAGAAAATGGTTGCGGCATCACTCGCTGATCTCGTGCGCATGGCGGAGCGGTTGGAGATACCGATCAGCCACTCTCGACGAACGGGAGGGAACGGAGTGTGAGCAAGGTGCGACCTGTCGTGGCGATTGTCGATGACGACCCAAGATTGCTCGAGTCGCTCGAGAACCTTTTGGAGTCTGCGGGCTATGCTCCCCGCAGCTTCTCGTCGGCGGGATCACTGCTCGTCAGCGGGCTCTCCGACGTGGACTTGCTCATTACCGATATCGGGATGCCTGGAACGGACGGCTTTGAACTTCGTGACCAGGTCAAGAAGACGCGTGCGGACCTACCGGTGTTCCTGATCACCGGCCGCCACGAGATAGCGGATCAGTACCGTGCCAAGGGCATCAGCGGGTTTTTCCGCAAGCCATTCGACGGCCAGGCCCTGCTTGCGGCGGTGGCCAACGCTTTAGCCAACCAGGAAACCGAGGGATGAACATGAGAGTTGACCAACCACTCTTGCAGAGATCGGCGCCGGTGTCACGGCAGCGGAAGGCTGAGCCGCAGCAGCCGCTCGTCATCATTGTCGATGACGATGCGTCTGTTCGCGAAGCACTGTCGGAGTTGATCCTGTCGATGGGCTTTGAGCCGGTCTGCTTTGCCTCGACCCGCGAATTGCTCGACGCGGACGTCTTGAACAGCCCCGGATGCTTGATCCTCGACGTGCGCATGCCAGGGGCAAGCGGTCTCGATCTACAGCACCATCTTGCGACAAACGGCAATCCCAAGCCCATCATCTTCCTGACCGGGCATGGCGACATACCGATGACTGTCCAGGCGATGAAGGCGGGCGCCGTGGATTTTCTCACCAAACCGGTGCGCGACCAAACACTCCTTGACGCCGTGATCGCGGGCATTGCGGTGGATGCCAAGCGGCGGGCGGATGCGGTGGTCGTCAAGCGCAACATCGAGCGTGTCGAGACGCTGACCCCGCGCGAGCGCGAGGTGCTGCATGAAGTGGCGCGTGGGCGCCTCAACAAACAGATCGCTTTCGACCTCGGCATCAGTGAAGTGACCGTCAAGCTTCACCGCGGCAATGTCATGCGCAAGATGGAAGCAGCTTCCATCGGAGAGCTGATCCGGGCCTGGGAAACGCTGCCCCCGGCGATGCGCGAGGCCGGCGCGGCCAGGACTTTCGAAAGGGTGAACCTCGCCTCCGTCCGATAGTATCGCCCAGCGGCTGGCGCTTCTCCGTTAAGAGTAGCCTGCCCAGGACGATCCGGACTCAGACAAATTTTTATGAAGTTTAGAGCGATGATCGCCGCGTGTAACCTGGTGTTGAGGCTACACTGCCAAGCTCTTGCCGCGCATCGCCAGCTAACGGCGGCGCATTGGGAAAGCTTTGGAGTGGCGTATCTCCATCACGGCGACTATCGCTAATGTTGTGCTTCAGCCAGCCGCGAAGCTTAGTATGCTGGTGGCAGGAATTCGATCAGGGCCCTTGTGACGGCGGCCGGCTGCTCCTCCGGAACCCAATGGCCTGAGCCTTCGACTACTACGGCCCGTACGTTTTCGGCGACGTGGCGGAGATGGCCTTCGTACATCGATGCCAGGCCACCCGAACCGCTTATACCGAGTACCGGCATCGTCAGCTTGTGTTTTGCAAAGGCTTTGTTCTGTTCTTCGTCACGCGGGAAAGCCCGGTAGTACTCGAAGCCTGCGCGCAATGCGCCAGGCTGGGCATAAGAACGGCCGTAGACTTCGTCGGCTTCGGTGTCGAACGCGCGAGTATTTACCCCCTCTGCATTGTGAAACCACTTTAAATACTCAAGCTCGCGACCGGCAATGAGCATTTCCGGCACGTCGCGTACGGAGTGGAAGCGAAAATGCCAAGTGCGAGGGCCTTGGATCAATTCGTTCCACGGTTCGATGCCTGGCAGCGGGACGTCAACGATTGCCAGTGTGGTGACTTCCCCCGGGTGCTGCGCCGCATAGGAATAAGCGACCATGCCACCCATATCGTGACCGACGAGATTGACGACCGGACCAAGGTTCAGCTGATTGACAAGTGCTCGAATATCCTCGGCAATCGCCGCCTTTTCGTAGCCGGCCGCAGGCTTGGCGGTGTCCCCCAAACCGCGCAAATCGGGCGCAAGTACCGTGTAACCGCGCGCCACCAGTTGCGGCATTACAAAGCGCCACATGTATGAGGTCGTGCCCCAACCATGCAACAACACCACGGTTTTCGGGCCGCCTGCTGCCAGCAAATAGTGATAGGCCACACCGTTAACGTCGGCCTTGCCGTCGACGATACGTGCCGACAGGTCGGTCGATTGCCCGAGCGGCACGCCGGAGTGCGCTGCGCTGGCAGAAGTCGATGGCCCGGCAGCAAGAACCGCAATGAGGAAACCAGAAAGAAAGCTAAGGCGCATAAAGCACTCCGGGGTTGTGAGGTCCAAAGTGCTCCAAGAGCGGCAAATGCCGTGCAATTTCTATAAGGCGAAAGCTTTAAAGCCTTTGTCGTTATAATAACGCGTTGTACACCTAAGCATATTGCGCTCTGGCCGGCGGTGAGTTGATTACTCAACATGAGGACCACGTAGGCGAAACCTATCGCGGTCCGTTCGGGCGGTGACTTGCTCGCGATCAGCCGCTCCTCGTTTTGAGAAGAATCCTCATACGGCTTGATAGGTCGTGTTTGTGACAGCCACACGCGGCACGTCGCGCACGAACCAACGTCATCGCATCATTTGCCCCATCTCAGCGACAGTTCCAGCACCTCGGCGTACCTACCCTGCACCTTGGCATCGTACGACAGATGCCTGCGTAGAATAGGTTCGCGGGGCGGATCGGCGCATCTTCTCCCTCGCAAGCCATCACGATCATCGGGCGTCGCCGCTCCTTCGCCCGCTCCTCCCCCCGAAAGCGACGGTGCAGGTCGACCCGGTGATCGTGATGGTGAGCCGACCCGAGAAGCCGCTCACCAAGGATGGACACGATGAGTATGGATGGACTTTTCACCCTCGGTGCAACCCGCCGCGACGTCTTGTTGGCCAGTTTTTCAGCGGCGGTCATAGCCGGACTGCCAGTCGCTTCGTCATCCGGGGCCCAGCAAAACCCACATGTTCCCACCCCTCAATCAGGACGCAAAACAATGAGCACCATCACAAGCAAGGACGGTACGGAAATCTATTACAAGGACTGGGGTAGGGGTCCGCCAATAACCTTCTCACACGGCTGGCCGCTGAATTCCGACGCCTGGGATGCACAGATGCTCTTTCTGGCCCATAATGGCTTCCGCGTGGTTGCTCATGACCGGCGGGGCCATGGCCGCTCCAGCCAGGCCACCTCCGGCAACGACATGGATGGCTACGCGGACGATCTTGCAGCCGTGATCGAGGCGCTGGATCTCCGGGACGCCACGCTGGTCGGGCATTCAACCGGGGGAGGCGAGGTCGCTCGCTATATCGGACGGCACGGGACGGAACGCGTGGCCAAGGCTGTTCTTATCGCCGCTGTTCCGCCGATCATGGTGAAAACGCCGGCCAATCCGGAAGGTCTGCCGATCGAAGTGTTCGACGGCATAAGGGCTGGCCTCCTCAAGGATCGCTCGCAGCACTATCTGGACCTCGCACAGTCGTTTTATGGTGCAAACAGGCCAGGCGCCACGGTCTCCCAGGGGGTTCTGAATCAGTTCTGGCTCTGGAGCATGCAGGTCGGTCTCGTGAATGCATATGAATGCGTCAAAGCGTTCTCCGAAACCGACTTCACCGAGGACCTCAAGAAATTCGATATACCGACCTTGATCCTGCATGGCGAGGACGACCAGATCGTCCCGGTCAAGGATTCGTCAGTCAAGTCGGAGCGGCTGATCAAAGGCGCAAAGGCCATATATTACCCCGGCGCGCCCCACGGGATCACGGCCACACACCAGGACCAGCTGAACGCCGATCTGCTCGCCTTCATCAAGGGCTAGTGCCCTCAAACGGCGGTCATGGCTGGCAGCACAACACCGGTGCGGCCAGCCTGACTATGAAAACTCAGCATCGATGGCTGCTGGAGATGCTTTCTGGTCTCAGCCGTCCGAGTTCACGCTGAAAACTGCGGTTGGCAACTGCGGCGGCTCTCGTGAAAATCATCAGAGGCAATGCAAATGGGTATACTTTCAGGAAAGACCGCGTTGATCACCGGGGGAAACAGTGGGATTGGGCTATTCGCCGCGAAAGCTTTCGCGTCGGAGGGGGCGCAGGTCGTAATCACCGGCCGGAGGCAGCGTGCCGTCGAGGAGGCAGTCTCCGAGATCGGAGCCGGCGCACTGGGCATTCAGGGTGATGTAGCCGACGTGGCGCACCACGAGGATGTCGCGCGACAGATCCATCAGAGGTTTGGGGCGTTCGATATCTATATGGCGAACGCCGGCGTGAACACCATCACGCATTCGTCGGCAGTTCCCGAAGACGAGTACGATGCGCAGTTCTCTATCAATGCGCGCGGCGTCTTCTTTGGTGTGCAGAAACTGATCCCGCTGATGCGCGATGGCGGCGCAGTCATACTGACGGGATCAATCGCCAGCGAGAAGGTCTTGGAAGGCCATGCCGTTTATGCAGGCTCCAAGGCAGCCATCGGCGCCTTCGCGCGCAGTTGGGCGATAGAACTGAAATCGCGCCGCATACGCGTCAACGTGCTCAGCCCCGGCCCCGTGGATACGGCTATTCTCGACAAACTGGGTGTCCCGGCCGAAATGCGAGCATCCTTCGAGAAGTCCATGGCCGAAGCAATTCCCCTTGGTCGAATGGGCCAGCCGGAAGAACTGGCAAAAGCCGCTCTGTTCCTGGCATCGGACGCAAGCAGTTTTGTCACCGGTGTCAATCTGCGGGTCGACGGCGGAATGGCATTGCTTTGAGCTGGGGTAGCCAAGTCGCTGCCGTTTGACGGTCGAGCGTCGATCGCCATCCCACCCGGCCAGATCCAAGGTGAAAGGTGGTTTTATAGCTCCCCGGTCTCAGAACCTGTGTCAGGGCCCCCACGCACTTTCAAGGTCCTTTGGAAAGCGTGAAGAGGACCGGGGCGACGCCCCGGTCCTTCCAGGTTCTACAATTTTCGGGTGCTAGTGACCCCAGATGCCCTGGCCCGGGTCCTTGCTGGGAGCAATCGGCTTGCGCACGGTCTCCTGCACGCCGGCATCGTTGCCCGTCTTCCTGATCGAGGAGGTGTGCATGCTCTCGGAAGAAGTTGCGGGTTGCTGGACCGAGTTTGATCCGTAGTGATCGCTTCCGGCGACGGCGTTTCCTGCTGCAACAAGAAGGATTGCGGCAGCAAGAGATGTGTTCTTCATTTTGGTAACTCCATGGTTAATTTTGGATCGTATTCACAATAGCAATATAAATGCTGCGTCATTGCGGAACGATCAGACGATGTGGCTGCTTGATCCATACGAAAGCATGGGCTGTGAAGGCCTAAGGTCAGGGGCAATGTCGTTCGCGGTGGGAGTCTTGCCGTTACGCCGGGGCGGCAGTGGTGTTTGGAGGCAGCAGCTCCATGGATTTGTACTGGTCACGAACTCCTGCGCTGCCGGCGATCCGCGTGCGGAATACCCAGGTCACCTGATCGCAGCGATGACCCACCCTGCACCTTGGCATCGTATGACCGACCATTCCGCACAATAGGTCGGCGCCCCGGATCGGCGCATCCTTCTCCACATTGGTCAAACGGAAGGCCGACAAAGGAGAAAGCAAATGCGAAATGTCACTGGAATCCTGGCGCTGGCCGCCGCGCTTGCCGTCGCGGGTGGCGCAACGGCGCAGGCGGCCGGAGCGAAGCCCAAGCCGACGATCGTGCTGGTGCACGGGGCCTTCGCCGAATCGTCGAGTTGGGACGCGGTCATAACCAAACTCGGCAGGGACGGCTATATGGCAAAGGCGGCAGCCAATCCCCTCCGCAGCGTCGCCAGCGATGCCGCGGCGGTCTCGGCCATCATCCGGTCGGTTCCCGGACCGATCGTGCTGGTGGGGCATTCCTACGGCGGACCCGTGATCACCGAAGCCGCCAACGGCAATCCCAATGTGAAGGCCTTGGTATACGTGGCCGGATTCGCGCCGGATAACGGCGAATCGAGCGCCACCTTGTCCAGCATGTTTCCCGGCAGCACTTTGGCAAGCGCGCTTGCTCCAGTCGCGTCGCCGAACGGCGGCCAGGATCTCTTCATCCAGCCGGACAAATTCCGAGCCCAGTTCGCGGCCGACGTTCCCGAAGAGCAGTCGTCGCTGATGGCCGCCACCCAACGCCCGATCGCGCAGGCAGCCCTGGCCGAGCCCTCGGGCGTAGCTTCATGGAAAACGCTGCCGTCCTACATGATCTACGGCACCGATGACCGAAATATCCCGGCAGCCGTCATGAGCTTCATGGCCAAGCGCGCGCACGCTGTGAAGA
>NZ_RZPB01000004.1:0-36014 GCF_003998535.1 Mesorhizobium sp. M7A.F.Ca.AU.002.02.1.1
TTACCTGGGACAGCGCGATTACAGCGATTCCGAGATCCTTTGCAAGCGCCTTCAGATCACCGGTGACGAATTCGATCCGGTCGAACTTGTTCGCCGACTTGTTGAACGTCCTCACCAGCCTGATGTGGTCGACCACTGCAAACCCGAGACCGTGCCGGCGCTTCATGGCCACACATCTATCCCGCATCTGCTCGATCGCAAGCTTCGGCCGATCGTCGATGACGATTCTGGTGCCTTTCAGTTTGTCCCTGGCGGATTTCAGATCCTCCAACGCGAAGGCGTCATAAGATCCCGCCTCGATTTCGGCCACCGGCACGTTGGTCTCGCCAGCCATGGCGCGAGCGGTCAGATCCTCGTCCTTCATCTCGAGCTCGAAGAAGATGCCTGGCGCGTAGTGCTGGGCGCGCATCGCCATCTGGAAGGCAAGCACGGTCTTGGCGTCGCCGGCGCGCGCTCCGATGAAGCCGAGGTCGCCGGCATGCACGCGGCCGATCAGTTGGTCGAGCGTCGGCAGCCCGGTGTCGAAGCCCGGAACGATGCCGGTTTCTTTCGTCTTCGACGATCTCGTCAGCACTTTGACGGCGATATCGCCAAGCCACTTCAGCGGCTCCGCCTGGCTGTTGACACTGATGTCCTTGATTTTCACTTCCATGTCAGACAGGAGGTCGGCTGGCATGACGTTCGGTTTCTTGGCCTCTTTCAGCCCATGCTCAAGGGTTTCGATGAGTTTTCTGTGCCGCCAATGGTCGATGATTCCTTCGACCTCATCGAGAGCCGATTCGTTGTTCTCTGCATCGCGCAGCAGCGCGGTGAGCAGTGACGATGTGGATTTGCCGTCTTCATCGTATTCTGGCCCGAGCCGGCTTTCGAGTATCGCTAATGACATCCGCTTGCCTTCGGTGAGGACGTCGCGGACTGCCTGGTAGATTTGCCCATAGAAGGCGTTTGCAAAATGGAACGACTGGAGTGCGTCGGCGATTGACCAGAACGACGCCTCGGATTGCAGCACCTTTCCAAGCACCATGCGTTCGGCAACCAGATTCTCAAGGTGCTGTGTTTGTGGCTTCGCCATTCTTTTCGTCCTTCCGATTGCTTTTTTCAAACCGCTGTCTGGCGTTCCACAAGTCCAAGGCGTCGCCATCACGGCACACATCATTTACGGCGCACTTGATCCCGACGGCCTTCATGCGCTTCTGCAGTTCCTCGGCGGCATGCTGCCCTGGCGGCGGCAATACGCGCCCCTGCGGACCGAGAACCGCCTTGTCGCCGTCCTTGAAGATGTTCAGCCGCTCCACGAACATCGGCGGTTCGAAGTTCTTCATGCCGCTGGTCGACATGAACGACCACACGGGGCGCCGGCAGCCGTCGAGGAACCACGCCCCCAGCGCCGTCTCCATGCCCTCGGCGCCGTCTATGTGCGCGGCATCGCCGCCGAGTCGGATAGCGCCGCCTGCGGTGGTCCCGCGGCCGATCTTAGGGCTCGGAGACAGATCGGCCTTCTCCGGCTTGTCGCGCTTCAGATAGACAATCCAGAGAGCGACGTGGGAGTTGAAGGCATCGACCACCTTGCAGACGATTGCCGGGTAGTTGCCGACGTCCCGATCGGGTTCGAAGTCAAGCGCTGGATGAAAGCGGATTGCTTCATCGGGTTGCCACGGCCATTCGGAAATTGGCGGGATGCCGCGACCGATCAGGTATTGCTCTCCCATGGAGCCAGCGAGCGGCTTGGATTCCGCCCATATTTCCTGAACGTTCAAAACCTTGGCTTGTCTCTTCCGCTCCGCTTCGGCCGCCCCCTTCTTGTTGCGCGCGTCTCGTTCTGCCTGTTCTTTGCTTCGGCGCTCTTCCCTAGCCGCCTTATCTTCTGGCGACTCCGTGCGCTCTTCAGCCATCCCAAGATGCTCGCGGGCGAATTGGAACGCCTCGCGAAAGTCATCCTTGCTGTTCGGGATGCGATCCGTATGGCCGTAGTATAGGAGGGCAAGCCCATAACCGCCAACGCTCTGCGAGAATCGAAACCACCTGCCCTTGTGTGAGCCGCTCAGTTCGACCTTAAAGGAACTCGTCAGCTTCCTTGTCTTGGCGGTCTTGCTTGTCGCAACTTTAATCTGCGGCGTCATTAGGCCAATGTCTTGGCCTTTCTCCTTGACCGGTTTCCAACCCGGCCAGAATTTGGAGCAAATCGATTCGACGTCTTCGTTGAGTCTGTCGGTTATCTCTCTGGCGTCATCCCTGCTCATGCCCGTCGCAACCTTTGGTCAACGACCATGCGCATGATCTTGCGCGGCTCTATACCCACCTCGCCGGCAATCTGCGATATCCACCGGCCCGCCCTGAACAGTACCGATACCCGGTCGCACAATGCGCTTTCCCCTAACGTCGGCGCCGGCGCTGGTTCCGGCTCTTCTGGCGGCAGGACGCCCGTTTCCAGAAAGTCTCTGCCCCGCGATACCCGGCTCTTGATTGTTCCGACGGCAACGCCGATCAGATCGGCGGCCCGTTCGTAGTCGTTGCCAAGGATGGCCACCAACTCGATCGCCCGCCGCTGTTCCGTCGGGAGAAGCCGCATGCGTCGCTGTGTGATCTTGAGATCGACTGCGAAAGGTTGACTCGCTTGCACCGACAGATTCTTGGCGAGCATGTCGTCGGGGTCTTCGACCAATCTCGCCGACTTTCTCGCCTGGCTGATGTGTTCATTGCGAAGGATCGTGAAGAGCCACGCCTTCAGGTTCGTACCATCATTGAATTGTTCCCACTTCTCCATTGCCTTGACGACGGCCTCCTGCACCAGGTCGTCCGCCCTCGCCGGATCGCGCGAAAGACTTATCGCAAAGCGCCGCAGTGCGGCGTAGGACGCCATGACATCCCGATCAAATGCGGCCGGACGCCCTGTCATGCGCCGATCTCGTCATCGAGATAATCGAACAATCTGACAGCCAGTTCGGTGTGCGTCTGCCTCTTGTTCTTCCGAGCTAGGACGCTCGCCTGATCTAACTCCGGACCGTACTCGAATTGCCCCATGACTGAGATCAGCCGGTACTCAGGTTTGCACCACGACTTCTCGGCATCGAGCACATGGCAGAGCGCCTTGATGATCGGCGCCTTCACATGCCCGACGTTTCCATCCGGCTTTGACCTCGTGATTGCGCGCAGCGCAAGGCAGAGGTGATCCGCGCCATAGGTCTTCATGCATTCCTGAAGCGACCGGATGGCGATGGTGTCGCCGAGCTTCATGTTCTTGGATGGGACCGGGTATCGCAGGATGTTGACGTGTGCCTTTGCGCACGCATCGCGAAGCGCTATCGCGTCGGGTTTGTTTCCGGCGAGCTCCGCCGCGAATATCGACAGCGGGTGGATGGCGGTCACGGCGCCGTTGATCGCGGCAAAGGCTTCCGCCTGCTTCTTGGGGTCAGCCTCGATGATGATGCACGGCACTTCGTCGATCGAGCGCAGAGCGGCAGCTATAACCCGATGCTGGCCGTCGACGATCGCAAACAATCCACCATCGATGTTCGCGACCACTACGACCCCGAACAGGGCCCAGTCAAACCCCTTCGCTATCTTGAGGACATTCTTGGCGCCGCCCTCGAAGATCTCGCGCTGATAGGCCGGGTCGATCCGCAGCGCGGAGATGGGAAGCCAGCAGAGCCCGGGCTTGATGCCGAGCGACGTCGTCAATGGTCGGCCGAACGCGGCCGCGAACGGCGTCGGGTCGATCGTCCTCACTTCGGAATTCATTTCGTCCCTCTCGGCCGGCCGACCGGCTTTCCCGTCGGCTTCCACTTTTTCAGGCTATATTCCGACAGCCTCTCGGCGCCGGTCTGTTCCGCATGCCGCGCCAGTGAATAGAGGATGGTTGCGGGGTTCTTGTCGAACCACTTGCCGATCTGCGGCGACGACAGCGACGGCTTGTGGACCTTGATTTTGTAGATCGCCTCCCGGCGCGCCAGGCAGGCATTGTCGTTGCGAAAATCCATGAGGATGTTGTTCGCGACGACACCATGAGCAGCGGCGACATCCGCGATGATCTCGCGCGCCCAGACTGGGATCCGCCGCGCCGACATGATATCGGACTCGAACAGTTTCTTCCTTGCCCTCACGGCGATCATGCCGACCTCTTCTGCAAGAACTGCTGAGCCAGAAGCTTGATGCGGGACTCGTCCGTATAGACCGGCCCGAGCACTGCCCCCGGATCATTGATGCCGCGCTGCTGGTCTTTCTTGATGGCGTTGACAGACATGAGAACCGGGTCCGAGCCATAGTTCACATAGGGGAACACGACCGTGATTTCGTCGGCCTTCTGTCCCGGCCGATCTATGCGGCCGATCAACTGAGGATCGACAACCGCGTTCGACCAATCCATTTCACCAACGATCAAGGTCGAGCATCGCTTTTGCAGCCCATCCAGACCGGCGCCTGATCGAAGGGAAATGATCATCAGGTTCGTGTCACCGTTGATGAACGCGTTCTTCGTCCGATCCTTCTGCCTTGCCGACTCCGAGCCCGTGTAGAGCATCGGATTGAATTTCTTGAGCTGCTCAATCCATTGCGAATAAACGTCCCTGTGCCATCCTGCCAGGATGATCGGGATGCCTTTTTCGAGATACATCTGAGCCAGAATTGCGACGCTCTTGGCTTTTGCCAGTCCGGTCTGGAGGCGGGCGAATGCATCCAGTTCACGCGCGGCGAGACCGGCTTCCACAAAGGAGCCGTTCATAACCTTGATGGCGAGCTTCTTGGCGAGTTCGGCGGCGTTGTCGGCGATCTCTTCGTCAAAATCGACTTCGATTGGAATGCGGTTGATCGGCCGACCTTGGCGAAGACGCCGCAGGAAGACGCCGCTCTCCCGGAGATACGATCCAAGCGCGTCAGGATCCTCCACCCGCCATTTGCCTCCAGATGCCATGACGCACCACTCGCGGACGAAGTCCTCCCATGGGCCGAGAACTTCCGGGTCGATGACGCTAAGGATATTCCACATTTCCGAGCCAAGATTGTAGACCGGTGAAGCGCTCAACCCGAGCCGGAGAGCGGCGTTCTGCGCCAGCACCAAAGCTGCCTTGCCCTTCTCCGCCTCAGTGCCGCGGCGAAGTTCCTGAATCTCATCGAAGACCACGGCCTTGAACATGCCGGTAGCGAATATGTCGGTCCAACCGGCGATGTTAGAATAGCGGAAAATGTATAGGTTCGCCGGCGGCAGGCTGTATGGCTTGGTCCCCTGGATGACGTGCGCGTTCATGTAAGTGAAGGGCTTTATGAATTCATTCACCCATTGACTTGGAAGGTGCGCCTGCACGACGATTGCCGCCGGCAGATATTGCGAGCCGGCCAGGCCGTCCAGTGCGGCTATGGTTTTTCCGAGACCGACGTCATCGCCGAGCAGCAAGCCCTTCCTGCGATGCCACATCTCGCTGGCTTGTTTCTGATAGTGGTAGGCCTCTTTCCCGGGCCGAAAGCCGTGGCGCGCCGGCGGCTGCCAGTCAGGGAGCATGATGGCTTCCGATGCAGCGCGATCATCATCGAAGAGAAGCTTGGTAGCCTCAAGCGCCTGCCGATCTTGAGCCGACATGACGAACGGAAAACGCTGTTGCATCCACAGGAGATCGGCGGCCATTTCCAAAGTGGCCGGCAGATCGAAGACCTTCGTCTGGGTCTTCGGTATCCGGGGAAACATGTTCTTCAGCCGGATCGCCACATGCGGCGGGATATCGCTCAACACCCAGCGGTTGCCCTGCAGCGCTAGTTTGCCGTAGGTGGGCGCCGTCATACCGCCACCAAATTGCGCCGGCGCTTGCTGGTGAGGATCACCCGCAGATCCTCAAGCGCCTTGGCCTCTATCTGCCGGATGCGCTCTTTCGATATCCCATGTTTGCGACCGAGTTCTTCCAGCGTCTCCGGCTCATCGAGCATGAGCCTCGCCTTGATGATCGCGGCTGATCGTGGCGACAGCTTCTTCAGCGCTTGCCGGATGATCCTTCTCTGCCGCTCGCCGTCGATGGTCGCTTCCACGATTGCATCCGGTAGATCACCGCCGTCGACAAGTCGGTCGGTCCAGGACTCGCCGTCTTCGAAGACCGGGGCATCCATGGACGTGTCAGAGGCTCGCCGGCCAGCAAAGAACGCCATCTTGTTCTTGCTCGAAGTCGAACCTCGGACCACCGAGAAGTTGGCGATCACGTACTCCTGCAGGGCGGAGATCACATACCAGCGCGCGAAGGTCGAAAAGCGGTTGCCGAGTTCCGGGTCGAAGCGTTTCAGGGCATTGAACAGCCCAAGCGACCCTTCCTGTATCATGTCGTCCATTGGCAGATTGAACTTCTGGAACTTCCACGCACGGCTCACCACCATCGGACGATGCGCGGCGATGATCTGCCGCATCGCCGCCACGTCCCGGTGATCGCGCCAGCGGACGGCCAGCGCGTATTCATGCTCGCGGGTGAGGAATTCAGGCGCCATTGATGATTACGCGACCACCGGCCCACTCCAGCGGAGCACGCAACCATTCACGCCCGGCGCCGGAACGCAGTGAACGACTCCGACAGAGTCGGTCACGCGATGGGTTTCACCGCCGGGGCGGAATTGAACAGTCTTGGGACTCTCAATGCGGTACACGCGGCCGCCGAAGTCATATTCGCGCCAGTCTTCAACTCCCGCGACGTCCAGTTTCAATAAATCAGCCATTTTGATCTCCTTGGTTATCGTTCAGGATGCCAACCCAAACATGTCGTGCTGCATGCCGCGCGCTTTCTCCGGCGGAGGCATGCCTTCTGGCAGAAGTTGCAATGCGAGTAGTCCGCCCTTGGTCTCGCCGCACTCGGCAAAGCCGGCCTTGCGGAAGGTCCAGCCAAAGACCTCTTGGCCGCGGACGATTATCGGTCGGACCTTCTTTCGATCGATGAAGGTGACCATTCCCAAATCGGGGGGGGTACCGTAGTGAGCCCGGGTCGCCGCGACAGCCTCAACGATCATGTCGGAGGCGCGGCCGGCGCCCTCATTGCGAAAGGCCGAGCAAATCCATGCGCCCGCCCATGCGTGCTTCACCCATTCGGCAAATGGCGCGCTGGTGACCCAGTAGGCCCGCCCAGTCTCTGTCAGCGCCTTGAACACGACACATGACCCAGTCGGCGCGAACTGCGGCGTGCCGGGTTTCTGCCGCGAATAATGCCTGTCGGCTATACGCGCCGAGAAGCGATCAGCACGATGGGAAAGCTGCCAGATCAACGAGCGCCGACCTTTTGCTTCCCCGTCTCCGTTTTCAGCATGCGCGCCATCATCCAGACCGATCCGAATGTGGTCGAGGCGACATAAACGGTGCCGCCGACGGCTATCTGCCACCAATTGCCGGTTTCGACGGCGTGCCAGACCGTCGACCAGATGAACAACTGCGCCACAAACCAGACGCCGTTGGAGGCGATCGCCCATTTGAAATGGTGACGGACGTCACCGCTGTTCCTTGATCGGGAGACCGCTGTGAAGGCCGCGTTCTGCACGATCGAGACGCCGGCCAAGCCGAGCATCGTAAGCCAGAAATTCATGTCAGTTCTCCGTTACTGGTTCTTCTTCGGGTCCACAGTGGAGCCCGCATTCGACGTCGTATTCTTCGTCCGGCGAGTCATCGAAAAGATCGGGGGACCGATGCACCTCATTGATGAGATCGATGACCCTGTCACGCGAGGAGAAAAAGCCCTCCTGCTCGACCTCCTGCTCATGCCACCACAGCGGCGCCGCCGGCTGCTCACGGATGATGCGCTTGCGAAGCCCGCGTCCTTTCAGGAAGCAAAAATCGCAATTGCCCTCATAGTCGCGCAGGCCAAGGTCAAAACCCTGCGGCAGTGGGTGCGTGAGGTTCTTCGGATCTTTGTTGTCGCCGAGCCAGTAACTCATGACATCCGGCTTGCGCACCCGGGCTCGGGAGAGCGGGTAAGCGCATGTTCGGCCAGCCTTCTCGGCATTGGCCATACCCTTGATGATGCGATGGCCTTCGTCATAGCGCAGGCCTATCACCTCGCTGTAGTTCCCCGGCGCCCAGCCATATGTCTTGGCCAACGCGAACAGCGGCAGCAGTTTCAGATAGGTCGTGCACCACCGCTCCTGCCAATTCGGCAACCGTTGCTTTTTGGCGATGAGAGCTTTGAACGGCTCACCCTTGCGGGAAGCGCTGTTGTAGCCGACCTCCTCATACACACTGTCGCCCGGCCGCCACTCGAGCCAGTGGATCTTGACGCCGAAGCGGACGCTGCACTCATGGACGTAGCGAAGCGTCTCCTCGCGCTCCTTGCCGGTGTTTGCAAAAGCGACGACCACATCGTCCGGAAGTTTGCCCCCGTGCGCGCGGACGATCTGGTCCAGCATGTAGCCGCTGGTGCGGCCACCAGAGAATGAGACCAGCGCCGGACCGGTGATGAGATATGGATTCGTCATCTACAGCCACGCCTTTGCAAGATTGTGGAAATAGACCGGCTTTCCATTGATCTCCGGCGGGAAGCCCATCGCGACGTTGCTGACGAGGATTAGTTCCTTGATGCTGTCGTGCTGCGCGTATCGCTCCACCTGGTGGAAGATCGCGCGCTTGCCGCCCTTTATCTTGACCTCGATCCCGATCTCGCCACACATGAAGTCGATCACATCTTCCGGACTCAACCTGACCTCCCGCTCATGGGGAATGTCAGCGAGGGTGAACTCGTCCGAGATTGCCGCCTGCAACCGCTTTTCGTCAGAGAGCGGCAAGCGGATGCCAGCGAGCAGGCCAATGATCTGCTGCACGGTCGTCATGCTGCGACCTTCCTTAGATCAGCCGGACAGTTCGCCTCGAAATTGGCCAAGGAAAACCCGGCCGGCGTCGCACTCCTCTGGTCCGCGCGATCATCGCTTGGCGGCAACAGATGCATCTTCGAACCGTCGATCGGATCCACCGGCTTCTTCGGCGGCATGACGAACCCGTTGAACGTCCACAAACCAGTCTTCTTGGTGTAGGCGTCAGTCGATGGATCGGCGAGATAGCCGGCATACTGGAATGGCTCGAACCAATAGTGCGGCTTGCCGATATGCGGAATGTTGGACAGAACACCTATCGGGTTCTCAACGAATCCGGGAGCACCAGACCATGCTACGGCTTGGCAGGACGCCTCGAAGGTCTCCAGCGCATCACGGAGCATGGCGCCTCGCTTCTTCTCGAAATCCCGAGCGCCGCTGACGGCAACGTGCGTGCACGGCGGGAAGGCGCCGACAAAGACTATCCTTCGCCGCGGGGGGGGGCGCCATGTCCGGACATCACCCCAGACGAAATGGATATTGTTCTTTATGCGGTCTTTGCGGATCGAATGCTCAACGTCAACGCACCAGCATTCAATGCCGGCCGCAGCCCACGGCCGAGCCGCGATGCCGGACTTGTCGCAGAGGAAGATGGCGACTGGGGTCACTTCTTGCCTTTCCAACTCTTCGACCTGTCCGGGGCACTCCGCATGATGACGTAGCGGTCAAGATGCAGTTCAGCCGCAGTGAGGATGTTCAAGCCTCGTCGTTTAAACATGATCGTCATCTCTTCCGCTCCCTTCTGCACCTTGAGTCCTTCAATCAGTTCCCCGAGAAACTTCCTCACATAGTCGATCGTGAAATCTGTCTCTTCGATCCCGACGCCCCATTCCCGGTAGACGTCGAGCCAGCGTTTCGCCGCCCAGATCTTGGTGGCCTCTTCCCGCGTCATGTGGACGATCACCTTGAATGACCGTCCGTCTTCCCTCTCTTTGTTCCGGGTGATGATGCCGCGCAGAAAGTCCCGCGAATCCTCCGGTGAGATATCAGGCAAGTTCACCGCGCCTGGTCTGTCGGGATGTCATCGTCCCCGGTTCACGCCGCCGAGGCATGCCGTCGTACATCTTCTTGTGGCAATGCCAGCAATATGGAGACCCCGACTTCACCGGCTTGCCGCAGAAGAAATATACCGCCGTGTCCGGCCTCTTGTCGTCATTCCATGTCGGCGCCCTGCACTGACCGCTCTTCACGTCTTCCAGATGCACCCGGTAGTGCAGGTCGGGGAACTCGTAGACCGGCTCCGCATCGATGATCGCCGGCTTCCTGATTGCCAAAGCCGCAGTGAGCGGTGCCGGCGCCCGGGGCGGCTTCGCTGGCACCTCTTTCTTCGCCACCGGCGCGGCTTTGTGTTTCTCCGGTCGGCTTTTAAAAAGCGCGTCCGCCTTCATCTTGGCGACTGATGCTGGAGTGGCGACAAGCTTGATCCCTGAACGGTAACTGAGCCCGATGATCATATTCCGGTTGCACTTGCCGCCAATGGCCTCTGCAATCTGAGTGGAGCTCATCTTCTCCGCCACTCCATCGCGGATCGCCTGTATCCGCTCCTCCCTGCTCATCCTCTCCCACATCAAGCGTTGGCCTTGAAAAGCTTCTCGGCTTCCTTGATCTGCAACTGCGCCCTGGTGAGCGGCTTCTCGGCGAAGAGATCGTTCGCCCGCCGATGGCTGTATGGGTTGAGATGCCGATCCAGCCACCAGCACACGCCCACGCCTTCGGCTGCGTCAACGCTGGTGATCTCAATGCCGAGTTTCCGGCACATCTTCACCGCCTCAGACTTGGCGTCAGGCGGGCGACCGTTGCCCAAGAAAGCTAGACGCCATGTGGCCTGGTTGACGAACATGACCGGGATATTCAACTGTGCACACACCCGGCAGGCGATCGCCTCAAGGCCATGAAGCTTGAAAATTGTCTTGAGGCTGATGCCGCCTTTCTTTTCATAGGTGACCGACTTCCCAGCCCAGTTTGAATTAGTGTCGACGACTGCCTTCTTTCGACCAGCGAAGTCCGTGCGAAGTGGCTCCTCTATTGCAAGAGATTCAATTCGATTGGTGACCAGCCAGATGCGAACGACACGATCAAACCAGTCGAACACCTTGCCGAGCTCGTTTGCATCCAGCGCCAGCTTTTCATCGGCGCCGTCCAAGATGCTCTTTTTCTTCTTCGCGCCGCTATAAACGAACGTCTCCGCTGTGAAGACGCCGTCCTTCAGAAACGCAGCGCCAGTGGTGGTCGCTATGTCCAACCCGCCGATGACCATATTTCACTCTTCAATGTGTGGACGCGGGACGGATCAAGTCCGCCCCGCCAAGGGGCTTCAAAGCGTCTCGGCTGGTTCGCGGTCTGAGATGTCCACGTCATCCGGCCACGGCTCGCCGCCTTCGTCGTCGTCCGAGACATCAGAAGACGCCGTCGATCCGCCATCGGAAGCCTGATCAAACTCATCGGCGAGACCAGTGACCTCGGCGCCCTCCTTACGAAGGAGTTCGGCCTCCGGAGGCTTCTGACGGATGCCCGCAGCGTTGATAGCCTGACCTGCGTGCCAGCCCTCGACGTACTTGTTGTAAGCCTCGGTGCCGGACGCGTGGGACGTGGCGAGCGTCTTGCCCGACATGCCATCACGCTTGCCATCATCGAAGGCCCGGTCCTCGACCGGCCGACGGTCTTGGTCGAAAAGCGCACCCTGAGTGCCGATGGCCAAGCCGGCCCAGCGAGCGACCATCGCTTGCCGTTCCATGTCCGCCTTGATCCTTGCTTCGCCTTCCGGCGTTTCGAGATCCAGCAGGAGTTTGATGTTGGCGAGACCGGTTGCGCCGAGATCCGACTTGATGATCTTGTCGAAGTTCATCCGGTCGGCTTTGGTCTTCTTTTCGGCCTCAAGCAGCTTGGCGCGCTTCGCGGCGTGCTGGCGCGTCAGGCCCTGAAGCTGGTCATCGCTAAGCTGTTCGGCTGATCTATTGTGTCCGGGACCAGCTGCGCCGCCGACGACGGACAATTTTGGCTTGTTCTTGGATCCGGCTGGACGCGCCATGTCAGAGCCTCGCCTTCAGATCGGCGCCCGGCTTGAATGTGATTTTCTTCCCGGCTGCGATCTGGACCGTATCCCCAGTCCTTGGATTGCGGCCTTGGCGCGCCGCCGTCGCCTTGACGCCGAACACGCCGAGCCCGGCGATCTGCACCTTGATGCCGGCAATCAGACTGCCAGCGATCGCGTCGATCGTGGCATTCACTGCCGCGGCAGCATCTGCTTTCGTCATACCGGTCTCACCGGCAACGATGGCGGCGATTTCGTTTTTCGTGGTCATGCTTCTTCCTTCGAATGAGCCGCGTCTGCGGCGGTTGTCGCCGGGATTCCGGCATCAAGCAGGCCGACCTGGTTTCCCCAGGCCGTCCATTTTTTCCTAGAGCTTCTTGAAAAAAGCTCGACATACGGCCCATCGAACATCGTCTCGATGCGGTCGTACTGTTCGTCGGGTTTTTGGCTGTGCAGGCGCCGCGGCTGACGGATGGCGTCGAGCGGCATCGCCTCGATGAAGTCGCGCACGCTGCGCACGCCGGCAGGGATCACCGCGTCGCCGAGCATGTCGCTCTCGATCGGCTGCCTCAGTTGAGGGTTGCCGCGCGTGCACAAAATGCACGGTTCGACATTTTTTCGTGTGCCATATCCCCCACCAAATGCATACTTGCCGGACTTCGGATTGTATTTCAGCCATTCCCAGGCAAGGCCGGCGAAGTTCAGCCCCAACGCTGGGACGACCTCATGCCAGCGCATAGCCAGCGGCCAGGTCATCCAAAGGAACACAGCGGCGTCGTCAGCGAGTAGCGCGGTCAGTGGGATTTGGCAGATGTCCTCGATCGACATCGTGTCGTAGTGGCGCTGCGGGCCCTTGCCCTGCCCCTTCTCGGAGAAGTGCTCGAAGTCCCACGGGATATCGAGAAGCGCGACCTTGAAGCCGCCGGCCGGCCGCAGGGCCGCGAACTCCTTCGTCATTTGAGAGAAGTCAATATTGCTCATGGCGGCGTCACCGAGCGACCGAACGAAACTTTGGCGGCGTGTCCCGAATGTCCGTTTAGAAATGCCAGCACGGCGCTGGCCCGGTCTGGACTCCCATCCATTTTTGCGCCGGAAGCTTCGGGGCTTGGTGTGCTCAGGTGGCCGCCGGCACCTGCCGAAAGGCGCGGACCGGGTGTATTCTGTTTGAATGATGCACAGGGCAAGATGGGCCTCACCTGTCCTGCTTGGCGAGATCGTCCACTTCGACACAGCGGCCGATGTAGTTCGCCTCGGGGAAGAACTCGGTGACTTCCATCTTGATCACCTCGTTGCACTTCGCGACGGACTGGACGCAGCGTGTCTCTAGCGAGAACGCGTTGTCCATCAGGGCGAGGATCATCAGAACCTGGCACATCAGATCTGCTGCTCGTAGGTTGGCGCCGGCGCGGCTGCAGGCTTGTCGGGGAGTGCCTTCGGCTGAGGGAGCGCCCAGAACTGCTGATCGTGCGTGTCCCATGAGAACTCGAACAACCCAGCAATCCCGCCCTTGCCCTTCTTCCCCTGGTCGGGCTGGCCGCCCTCGCCGGAGTTTCCCTCTTCCGACTCCCACGGCCACTTGAACGGCTTTACTGTGATGCCAGCCTGACCGCCCTCGCCTTTCTCATCCATGGCCTTCTGAAGCTCGTCAGCCGTCTTTGTGCTCCACGGCAGTTTGTAATAGCGTGGCTGCTGCTCGCCGCGGTCGACGAAGATGTAGATGCCGTCCTCGATCAGCATCTTCGCCGCAAGGATCTGATGATCGCCAGCGGAGAGCGTCACGCCATCGACGAGCGGAACCGGCCAGCCGAGACTGAAGCCGAGGGAGACGCCAGCAATTGGGCTTGCCAGTAAGAATGCGAGGACGGCCAGGCCACGAGCTCGCGAGAAACCGCGGGCCCATATGGCGAGCGAGGCGGCGATGCCGAGAATGACGGTGATCGCCAACCAAACGGTGATGGGGTAGTTCATGTCACATGTCTCCAAGTTTTGTTCCTGACGATCCCGGCTATGAGAGAATGTGACACCCCATACTTCGATGCCAGCGCGCGACAATCACTCCCCTTGACACGAGGAACGTATTCTCGCCTGATCGCCGAAATGTCTTCTTCGGTAAGTTTGGATTGGCCGTTCTTTATTCCGCGAATGTCGGTCCCATGTGCGATCCGGTCTGCCTGGTTCGACTCTGGCGTATCCCACCGTAGATTGTCCAAGCGGTTGTTGTCTGGGTTGCCGTCGTTGTGACAGCCCTCAAGTCCATCCGGGCGCGGGCCAACGAACGCCTCAAGAACCAAAAGATGAACATAACAAATCTTCATCATAGCAACCTCTGGGTAGAGGCTGACGATGTGATGCTCCCTAGCAAGGGCGTGACGAAGGATGCCGCCGCGAACACCCCGGACGCGGCCCAAGTTGGACACCTCGTGTCGCGGGGCGAAGCTGACAGTTCTCCAAATTTCCACGGTCACTTCTTCGCACTCCGAAGCGGCTTAAAGACGGAATTCATGGAGCCGGGAACGATCTCGCCCTTGTCGGTCAGTTTGAACCGGATGGCAGTTCGCTCTTGACCGTCAGTCACCAGTTTCACCGTCGTGTTGACGAGCGGCTTGAGCGACGACTTACCTGGTTCGCCGCTATTGATCTCGACGACGACCTTCACCTCCTGCGGCAACTGCGGACATCTGAAGCAGTGAACATTTATGGTGTAATCGCCGCCGACAACGCCGCGCGTAAAAGAGTCCTCATAGTTCAGATCACCGGCGTCCGGCTGCGCGCCGAGATCATCACGCAGGAGATTCCAGAGAAGCCCACCTTTGTTGCTGTAGCCCACGGGAACCAACTCCCCCGGCCCGTCGACCCAAAGATCGACATCGGTGTCACCCTGCGGCCAGACCGCGTGGACGATCATATTTCCTGGCGGCTCGGCGGCCGCCTGCTCCACGGCTTTCTTCACCTGGATCAGGAGAGCCACGATGCCAATGATCATGACCAGGCCGAGAATGGTGTTCAGCAGGACGTCACGATAGGCGACGCTGTTGATCTCGCTGTCGTAGTCGATCTCGGGCTCGTTCATTTGATGTACATCCGACCCTTGAGTGCGTCGGCGTCAATGTGCAGAAGCGCGGTCGCGGTTCGCAGAATGTGCCCATTGACGGCCAGCCAGAGGCCGAGACCTGTGCCGATCAGCGTTGTGTAGAACGCGACCTTCATGCCGTCGATCATCTGCGAGATCGCATGCATGGCCGCATCGCTCCCGCCGGAAAGGTTGAGCCCCTCGACCGCCTGGGCAAACCCGGTGATGTTGCCTATCAGTCCTAGCGTGACCAGCCAGACCGATACGGCCGCAACAAAGGTGTTCTTGATCTTGAACTTCCGGACATCAACCCAGTTGCCGAGCTTGACCTCGTTTAGGGCTGCCGACGTCTTCCTGACGCGCTGGACAAAGCCAACCATGGCCACCAGGAAGACAACAACCATGCCGTAGCCGATGCCTGTCGTCTCATTGGCGAAGAGAACCTGAACATGACCCTGCATGAAAGCCCAGCTCAGTCCGGCGACGATGCATGCGTTAAAAACGACAATCCTGTACCACAAGAGATTATTCAGCATGCACTTCCCCTTTTCAGTCCCGAGTTGTTGATGTTCAGTCCGCCGCAGTGTGCATCTCGATCGGCGCCGACGTCCGCGCGCTCGAGCCGAATGTGATCAGCAGGATGGTGAAGCAGGCGCCAAAGAAGGCGGCCAGCGCTATCGATCCCTTGAGGGAGACAATGGCCGTGCGCCTCCCGACTCTCATGATTCTCTTCCGCCCGGAACGGGTGCCGCCGGCTTGGTCAGGAACCAGTCAGTTCCGACCGCCAGGACGCACGAAGACCCGTCGGCGTTGACTCCCACCGTCGTCCATGTAGCGCCGCCGGCCGAAGCGAAGACCGCCATGAGAAGTTTCTCATTGATGAGGCCGCCACCGATTTGAACCTCGTGGAACTTCTCGGCGAGTGCCTTCTTCATGTCCGCCCAAGGCGCACAGGATGGCTGATCAGCGGCAAGCGCTGGAGACATTGTCAAAAACGCTGCGAGGAACAGGCATGCTTTCACGGCAAGTCTCCTAGAGGAATTGGTGCCGGGCACGGCCCCCGGCTGGCCAGTTAAGTTGGATTGTCGCCGTTAGGCGACGATCAGGACTTCGACCCCTTAAGCCAACCCTCGATCGTCTCCATCTTCCACAACGTGAAGATGAGGCTGGCGACGAAGAGGCTCGAGAACAGATCCATGAGCGTGCTGAAAATTACGAATTGCAGCACGATCAGGACCAGTTGGATGACGAGAACGGCGCCGAGCGCCTTCTCCTTGAGCCAGGCGAGCATATCGATCAGGCGGCGAGTTTGTCGTAGTTGACGTTGCAGATCGACGCTATGTCCTTCATGACAGCGACTTCGGCCGGCGAGATGCCGCCTTCATCGGCGACATCAAGGCTGGCAAGAACGATTGCCTGGCCGAGCGAGCCTGTCTTGTCGCGGGCGATGACCTCGCGGATTTCGTTCTTCAGTTCGGCCTTGCCAGATCGCGTTGTCGTTTTGCCTTGCATCTTGCCGAAGACCGATTCGATCTGGGTGGAATCGAAGCCGGCGGCGATGGCTGAGTTCGAGCGAATGACGGTCAGCGTCTTCTCGTATTCCTTGTCGTCGATACCGCCTTCGGCCGCCGCGGTGAGCGCGCACGCGGCGCACATGCCTTCAAGAAAATCCTTGTTCCCAGAGAACTGGTTCATGGCTTCCTTGGCTTTGCCCTTGAACAAACTTCCGAACAATGTCGTCTCCATATTTTGGTTGAGGTTTGGTCGTTCTACTTATCCTGGCGTGGTGGGCCAGAATTCCTTCAGGCGAAGCGCTCAGCCATCTTGCGACGGCGATCGGCTTCAGCCTTCTGTTGGGCGTTGATCTTTTCGTTGGTCGCCTGGCGAAGGGCGCGTTTGCGCTCGCCGCGCGTCATCGTCTCTTCATCATCGACGGCGACAGGCACCATCTTGCGCGAGCTTACAGCCTTCCGGCGCGGCCGTTTACCTACGCGCTCGGCATGCCGCAGGATGGCGGCGAGAGCGCCACCTTCGAAGATCGTCTTGCTGCGCTCCTCGCGGATAGCGCGACGGCGTTCACCGCGCAGGAGAGTGGCGCCTGGTGAATTGGTTGGCTGCACTGGCTGGAATGACCGCTCCCTGCCAGCCCTAGCCGCGCGCCTGAGTTCTGCGGCAGTCATATAGAGAAGGTCCAACTCGGTCTTTTTGCCAAATCTAGCGCGCGGTGGCGTTCTGGTCGCAGTAAACATCACTTATGCCCTTTCACTGCCGCCGCGACATCTGCCGCCGGCTGAATTCCTGTATCTTCCTATGGATGTCGGACCCCTGCTCTGTTGGCAGTTCCGGTGCGATCCATTCAGCCAACGAGTTCCCGCAGTTTTGAAACCAGTTCGCCACCTTCAGTCTCCGCATGAGCGGAAATAAACGCCGCCAGTCGAGCAGCCCTTTTGATTGAGGCATCAAATTCCCCCCGAGCAGCTTCTAAGGCTGCCTGTTCGAGATCCAGCATTTCGTAATTGTCGATCCGTCGCGCCTGTTTCTTCCAGATCGTCTGGACGCGCCGCTCAGTCCACTGCCGCGGTCGATCGCGCAGAACGTCGATCGGCAGCCTGCGTTCGATTCGCTTGACAGCTTCGAAAGCGGCTCCAATGCAGCTCTTTGCGTTTCTGCCCTGGCGAACCTGCCAGGTGTTTTGGACGAGGCTGCTCGCAGTTGCCACATCAGACATTGCGGAAGCCTTGCCCGAAAAGGGCACGCGCATGTTCATTTCCTCCGATACGTTGAACACCATCGAAGAACGGCCCACCCCATAACCCCGGGCCGCTGGGAAAAAGGAAGAACGAAAATGCTCTCGAGACCAGAACAAGGAATTGCTTGCAGGCTGATACTTGTCCGAGATGGAGAGCAGACAAATTCATGGGCGGATCGCCGCCCCAACTGGTTGATGAAGGCCGAAGGAAATCGCAACAGCGATCGCCAGCCGGCCAACCGAGTAGAAAGCGCGCGAGCCAACGCATGCCGCGCCGGAATTGTCGGATCCGCGATTCTCGCTCACCGCAGAGAATGAATCCGAACGCAGAAGACCAGAGGTAGCCGTCACCGCGCCAGCGGGGCGGCAAATGCCGTTCATGGCGAAGGCGTTGGTCATTCTGCGACCGCAAGCTCAGGGCACAGCGCATCGGCCGTGCCGGCGTCAGCCGCATCTGAAAGAACCTGGAGAGAAATGAGCACAGCGCCTTTCGGCGGATTGCCGACGCGCTCCATGTTGGAAACCGTCGACTGATGAACACCCAAGAAACGGGCCAGTCGGCCCTGGTTCCACTTAAGGCGCTTTCGCAGCGCCTTCATGTCGAGAGGTGAATTCGTTTCGCTCATAATCCGTAATATGCATATCACATATTCACAGTCAAGAGGCGAAACGCATATCGTTAGCAAGTAAGATGTATTTTATGAAAAAGTTTGATGACCGACCCGACAGATCTCAACGCCTGCAGCAGGCGAGGATCGCCCGCGGCTTCAAGACCGCAAAGGCCGCCGCCGAATTTTTCGGCTGGAAGGTGCCGACCTACAATCAACACGAGACCGGGCGAACCGGCTATCAGAACTGGCTGACTGACTACGCTAGGGCCTTCAAGGTGGATGAGTCATGGCTTTGGAGTAACGTCGGCCGCGGACCCGGGGGTGGTCCTGACCTTTCGATACCTGATCACACAAAAGAAAAACTGAAACTTCTCGAGCCGGACGACCTGATCGAAGTCTTTGATTATCTCGATGGCATTGTTGACAGGGCAGTCCAAAGAAGCCGAAAGTGATCACGTAAATAAATCGAGGGGAAACAAAGGGGGTAAGCTTAAAATGGGTGTGGCGCTCGGTGCTGGCCTGTGGTCGGATTCTGGGATGACTGAAGTATCAGAAACCCAACAATTCCAGTCATGTGAGGCATTTGTTTCCATGGAGGGGGATGTGGCCGATTTTAAAGCAAAATATGAAGGTAAAGAAAATATTACGGTGTCGGTGCCTTTTTCGCTAATGGGGATGCTATACCATGAGGTGCGCTACGCCGCGCAGCTTATGATTTACCGGCAAAGGATGAGGGTGGATAAGGGCGTGGAAAAGATGCTTGAGCTATGCGCGACGGCACTCAGACCTTCGACCACGGAAGTCATACTGGACAAGGAAACCCGCGACCGCGTGGTAATATACCAATTCGCCGAGCACTCTCCTTTCTGCGTGCGGATGTCGCCAGATGAGGTGGAAAGCTTCGTGATCAAGCTGAAATCTGTGGATAAGTCAGCCGCTCACTGAAAAGATATTCGCCACCAGACCTCGGAGACGAAGGTGCTCGCGCCTTCTTTCATTTCCTTGAGGCAATCTTTCTTACTACCCTTATGTTTTCGTTCTGCAAACAGGTTCAGCCGGCTATCCTCCAAAGACCCCCTAACCCCATAGCCTTAGCTACGGAGCTCGGGGGTCTTGGAAAACTCTGCAACTCAGGACGAGCCGACTAGAGCCCCCAGATTTACCTTGCGGCAAATCAAGCCCTGCAAATCCCGGTGGCGCCGCAGGATGATCTAACCCCGCGCCCGCAGCTTATCCGGCCAGGGATTGCACCTGGTCGCTGCGATGATGCCCTCGTTTCATGATTGTAATACCAAGTGAGTTCGGCTACACCGAATCACTGGATTTTGGCCACGAACCGAATTCATCCAGTCTTTGGCCCCCTTGGGATCTCCCATCGGGGCCTTTCTTTTTGGCCTTCTCGCCTGAGCGGAACAGCCAACATTTTCGATTTTTATAAATTCTTGCACGCTCAACATGCCGAGCGTTCTGCATATCGTCAACCAGAAAATATGGATTTACCATTTTTCCTGTTGACTGAATTTATGTGATATGCATATTAGAGGGCATTGAAAGCCCATTAAATCGGAATCGACTCTCACTCCGGAGGTGCCCTCGTGACGAAGATCTGACCACCCGAATTCGGCACATCGTCAACGGGCTGGCGCGAATGCCAGCCCCTCCCACAAAGGAGGACAGCGTGATCACCTCAATCAACATGTCATGCCCCTTCTGCCGTTCCTTGGACCTCGCCGTGCGAAACTTCGGAACCGGAAAAACCAGACAGTTCCACGTCAACTGCCACAACTGCGGCGCTGACGGTCCTCTTGCTGATGGCACTACCGAAGCCTGGGCGCTTTGGAATGAACGGCCGAACGAACCCCAACGGGGCGACGGCACACCACCTCATCACTCAAACTAGCGCCGTCGGCGCCTCGCACAAAGGGGACCATCATGTCGAAGCCCTTCTATTCCTATCGCGAGCACATCCTTCCCGCCCGTGAGCAACTGGCGAAGCGGTTCCCTGCAGCTTTCATGCGCAAGGGCGAGCCGGAGAAGAAACCTCTCAAAATCGGAATCGCCAAGGAAGTCCTGGCGCTGGTCAAGGATATTCCGCGGAAGGTCGTCAAGCGGGCGATCAGCGATTACTGCTCCGGCCCGAAATACACCAAGGCCATGGTCACCGGCGCCGTCCGCGTCGATCTGGACGGAAAGCCGGCCGGCAATGTGTCGGCCGCTTCCGAGGCCTATGCACGAGCTCGTGAGGCCGAACGCCAGAAGCAATACCACCAGCGGCATGCGAGCCGGCAGATCGTCACCGAGGAAGCTCGGCCGTGAACAAGACGCTCGCCGCCCTCAATGACGAACTTGCCGAGGCGAAGAAGGCCTACGAGCACTGCAGCTTTCACGACAATTACCAGCGCCTGCGTGCATGCCAGGGCGAATGCCAGGTCGAGATCGATCGGTTGAATACGGCGATCGCGGAGGCGGAAAAGCATGCCGACGCGTGAACAATTTACCACCGAAGAAGAATTCGTCGCTGCTCTGCGCGACTGGTTCGCTGGTCAAGCGCTGGCCGGACTGTTGGCCTCATGGAGCCTGACAGACGACATTCGGTTTGTTCGGATGAGCAACGTCGACCGAATGAAAATGTTCGCCTTCAATTCGTACATGCAGGCCGACGCCATGCTCGCCGAAAGGCAGAAGCCATGATGTGGCGGGTCACATTGTATTCCCTCTGCGTCCCGCCGTCGCCGCAACTGTATCGCGACTTCGAAACAGAAGCGGAGGCCGAGCGCTGGAAAACATGGAGCGCCTGCCTTCCTTGCCATGCAAGATTGAGGCGGCAATCATGAGCCACAATCCCCTCGCCCAATATCCGATCGTCCAGTTGCGAGCCTGGGCCGAAGCCAACATCATCTCCACCAAGAAATATGTCGACGAGATCGAGCGCCGCAAGAGCGTCGCGCAATACGAGATCTGCGGCGAGCTTTGCACCTGCACCGCCTTCTGCGATCGGGTGAACGACGAGATCCAGGCCAACGGTGGCGCGGACGGATTCTCGACCCTGACGGAAGCGGAACTGATCGACAGACTGAAGGCAAGTAGCGGGGTGGCGGCATGATCCGCTGCCTCGCTCGCGAAGACATGATGGCGCACGCCGCCGAGGCGGTCAGCTTTCACCATGGTGGCAATCGCTATGCCGCCCTCTTCCATATCCGCATCGCCATGGGACTGGCGTCACGACTGAAGGACGCCGCCGCCCGCAAAGTGCTGATGACCTATCAAAATCGCATGAGGAGGAAATCGGCGTGCGCGGATTGAACCAGCCATACCCGAAGCAGATCGGCCGCCGAGTCGTGCATGACGAGACTCAAAAGCAGGGCTTCGTGGTTGTCCAGCCGGGCAGCGACGCAACGCATGTCTATGTGCTCTTCGACGGCGCCGACGAGGCCATACCCTGCCATCCCGGCAGCCTTGAATATGTGGAGAAGGCAGCATGATCGACATCATTGTTGAAGGCGCCGCTGCGATCAATCTGGCGGTTCTTTCCGGCACGGTCAAGGCAAACGATACGTTCGCGCTCATCGCTGCGAAGTTATGTCCAGCTGTGCTTGCTCTCTGCCTCGGTGTGCACGCCTACGGTAAGCTCATGGGCTGGCCGGTATGATCGGCGCCGAAGCCAAGCGCCGCGTTCTAGCCGCCCTCGAAGAGATCGAGAAGTTCGACACGGACCGCGCGTTCATTCTCGCAGCGCGCCGCCGCTACTGCGATCTGACCCAACCCCACCTTGCTGTAGTCGAGCCGAAGCGTTGCGACGCTGGCGCCGGCATCGTGATGACGCACTCAAACATTCGGACCGGATACTGACATGCCCATCTCCTACCTGCGCATCAACAACTACATGCGCGTCGAGAACGTCGAGTTCAACCCAAAGGGTGGGCTGAATGAGATAACCGGGGCAAACGGCGCCGGCAAGACAAGCACGCTGAGTGCGCTCGCGACCATGGGCGGAAAGAAAGAGATCGCTTGGAAGCCTATCCGAGATGGCGCGGAAGAGGCGACGATTGAAATTCACGTTGACGGAATCGGCACGGCGCAGATACGGATCGTCCGCAAATTCTGGACCGACAAGAACGGCAGGCAGGCCGAGTCCCTGATCATTGAAAGCGCCGACGGGGCCAGGTTCCCATCCCCCCAGAATATGATGACCGGCTGGCTGGGCGCCTTTGCGTTCGACCCCCTTGCTTTCACCCGCATGGATGCAAAGGAACAAGCCGAGATCCTGAAAAGGTTCGTTCCCGATTTCGACTTCAACGCGATCGACAAGAAGAACCGCGAGGACTTCGAGACTAGGACCGACGTCAACCGGTCGGCGAAGGATCTGCGAGCTCGCGTCGGCGGCATCATCGTGCCAGCAGACACACCGGATGAACCGATCGATGAGTCCGCTCTCGTGGAGGAACTGCAAAGCGCCGGCGCGCACAACTCTGACATCGAAAAGCGCAAGGCAAACAGGCAGTCTCTTCAACGAGACATTGATCAGCGCGCAGATGGCGTCGGGCGCTCCCACGCAAAAATCGACGAACTAAAGCAGCAGATATCAGCCATCGAGGAGAGCATCACCGTCGATGAAGGCTGGATCTCGGAACAAAAAACTCGCTTGGCCAAGGCTGGTGCGTTGCCGACGCCCATCGACCAGTCGGCGATCACCGCCAAGATCAACGCGGCACGGACGATCAATGTCCACGTCACCCGAAAGATCGAACGCGCTGATCTGACCAAGAAGGCTGACGCCGCCGAAGCCGAGAGCATCGCCCTCACCGCCGCTATGGACGCCCGCAAAAAGGAGAAGGCGGAAGCCGTCCGGAAGGCCAAGATGCCGGTTGATGGGCTGGAATTCGGCGATGACATGGTGCTGTTCAATGGTCAGCCACTCGATCAGGCATCGCAGGCGGAGAAGATCCGGGTTTCTGTCGCGATCGCCGCGGCAATGAGCCCGAAACTGAAGGTCGCCATCATCAAGGACGGCAGCCTTCTCGACAAGAAGTCGTGGGCGCTGCTTGAGCAGTTCGCGATCGAGCATGACCTCCAGGTATTCGTCGAGACGGTTGATAGCACGCGGCCGACTGCGATTGTCATAGAAGATGGGTCCATTCGCCAGGAGCAAGCGCTGGAGGCCGCAGAATGACGTTCGTCTGCTTCAAGGGAGCGACTGCGTGGGAGGCCCAGGTCGGTCGCGTCTGGTTTCATCTTCGGTATAGACGCTTTTGGCGAACGTCCGGTGTTGGCTTCATCCGCGTCATCAAGAAGGATGCTGACGAGTGAGCATGAGTTCTGCCGCCATCATGGAACTGTTCGATAGTCAAACGCGGCGCGACAGGCGCAAGCGTGGGAAACTGGTGATCGAACAGAAGCCCATTCACCCACTCTTCAAAGATATAACTGGGCGGAAATTCAATCGGCTCACTGCTGCTTCGTATGCCGGTCGAATGGGATCGGATCATGCGTTTGTGTTTGCATGCGAATGCGGGAACGAAATCATCACTAAGGGCTATCTCGTCTCAACGGAAGTCACGCGTAGCTGCGGGTGTCTGCTTGTCGACAAAAACCGAGAAATCAGAACGACGCATGGTCTCTCCCATACTCGGGAATGGCGAATTTGGGCAGGCATGAAAAACAGGTGTCTAAACCCAAGGGTAAAGCGCTTTAGCGATTATGGCGGTCGCGGCATAAAGGTTTGCGACAGGTGGTTGCATGGAGATGGTGAGCGCGGTGGCTTCGAATGCTTCATCACCGATCTAGGTATGCGCCTCTCGTCAAAGCACTCTATCGAGCGCAAAGAAAATGACGGCAACTATGAGCCTGGCAATGTGGCCTGGGCTACCCGACCTGAGCAAGCGAAGAATACGCGTGTAGTTCGGCGGATAGAATTTCGCGGTGAGACCAAAACTAGCCACGAGTGGGCTTCAGCGGTCGGCATCTCCTCAAATGAGATTAATAAGCGCCTCCGCCGCGGTTGGTCGGTGGAGCGCGCACTAACGCAGCCTATGAGGGAACGGACATGACTGAGATACGTGAATACGTTCCTGGCACCAAGATCACCGAGTCTGGCGCATATAAAAATGTGCCTATGGAATTTTATCACGGTCAGCCGACGGACGGGCCATCGATCAGTTCCAGTGGATTGCGCACCATCTTCAATGAGAGCTTAGCCCACTACTGGGATAAGTCGCCGCTAAACCCTGACCGGCAGGAATTCCAGGACACCGAGGCCACCATCTTGGGCCGTGCAGCGCACTTTTTGCTGCTTGGAGAAGCCGACTTCTCCAACTTCTTCGTCATACGCCCTACTGAGGCGCCGGACGGTCGCGCTTGGAATGGGAACAACGCGACTTGCAAGCAGTGGCTGGCTGAGCGTGCGCTGGAAGGACTGACAGTCCTCAAGCCAGAGCAACTCGAGTACATCAAGGGCATGTCGAAGACGCTGGCCGCTGAGCCGCCGGTGCAGGGCGGCATCCTCAACGGCATGGTCGAGCTCTCGCTGTTCTGGCAGGATCCTGAAACTGGGATATGGCTGAAGAGCCGGCCGGATGCGGTTCCCAACGATTCCGATGCCGCTGATTTGAAATGCGTTTCGGACATCACCGACGATGGCATCTCGCGCGCTCTCGGGGAAAGAGGGTATCACCAACAGGCCGCCCTCGTGAACGAGGCCATGAGCGTCGTTCTGCGCCGACAGATGGAAAACTTCTATCTCGTCTACGTCGAACAGAAGCGTCCGCATTGCGTGCGCATCGACACCGTCGACCCGAAAGAGATCGACGCCGGCACCGCCGAGAACCATGCAGCGCTGCGCCTGTTTAGGAAGGCGCTGGACACCGGGTACTGGCCTGGCCCGAAGAACCTTTCTGGCGACGGCGGATTCGTGCGGCGCACGCCGTGGTCGAGAACACAGGCTGAGCGGCGCCTTGCCCTCATAGAGCAGGAGTTAGCAGCTTGAACGAGATTACCCGCCAGCCAGAGGGCGAGACGTACCGGCCTTCGGCCGCGATTGATCCTACCCGCTTGGAATACCTTTGGACGCTCACGGAGCGCATTGCATCATCGAGTCTGGTTCCGGAAAGCCTTCGCACTGAAGGGCCGGCAAACAAGAAGACCGATCTGCCTCGCGACGTAATTGTCGCCAACGTGTTTGCCGTTGTCGAACAAGCGGACCGCTGGAACATCTCACCATTTGCTTTGCTCGCCTGCGCCGCCATCGTCCACGGCCGGCTCGGGTTCGAAGGCAAGGTGATTGCGGCCGTCCTCGAATCGCTGTTCCACATCAAACTCCACCACTACTTCACCGGCGATCCGCGGAGCGAGCAGCACCACATCTATCTTTGCGACGAGCCCCTCCCAGATGACATCATCGCGGAACTGAAGCCAGGCTACCGCCACCCGCGCTTCAAGATCATGGATGGGTCGGTCGCTGAGTGGAAGACGACCGGTAACGGTTCACCTTGGCGGCCGGCCACCTATACCAAGATGCTGGTCTACCGCGGAAGTCGCGAATGGCCACGGGTCTACAAACCCGGTGCCATCATGGGCGTTCTTGGTGATGATGAACTCTATGAGATCGGCATGGAGCGCCAGGCACAGCTTGCGCGGGATATCACTCCATCGCTCAACGAGCGCTTCGGCGGCAGGCAATCGGCCGACGGCTTCAATCCCGACAACGTGAAGCAACTGACCAACTCCGGCCAGGTCGCCATGGAGACGATCGACCCGAAGACCGGAGAGATTCTGAAAACTGAGGTACAGCGCACAGCGGCGGTTACGGAAAAGACCACGTCGTCATCTGCGAAAGCGGCCTCAGCAAAGCCGGCATCTGACGATGCTGGCCGGAGCGGCGGAAACTCATCCCCGGTTGATGACAGCCGCTCCACCAATTCATCGCAGGGTTCCGATGACCGGAGCAAGAGCGATGACGGCGGGAAGAGCGAGGGCGCCATCCAGCGCCTTCCCGCCGAACTGTTCAAAAAGTACGCGTCGAGTCTCGCCCGCATGCAGACAGAGGCCAATGTCGACAAGGCCTCCGCCATGTTCTGGCAGGACAACGGCGGCGCACCGAAGGGCGGCGTCGACCGTGCGCTGGCCAAGTCGATCTATGACAAGCAGATGGCGCGCGCCAAGGGCGACACCGATGCCGACGGCCTGCTCGACGAAATCCATGCCGACATCGACACCTCATTTTCAGGATCATCTGACCTATGACCGCGCACGACACCTTCAACCCATCCGAGATGACCAACCCTCCAGTCGAGTCGCCACCTACGGTGCGGGTCGTCGATCTGGAAACACTGTTCTCCGAGCCCGAGCCGAACGGCATCGTGGAGATCGGATACACCGACGTCGTCGCGACCCGGACCGATTTGTTTGGCGAGCCGACGCAATGGGAGGTGCGACCAGGGAAGGGATACTTGGTCAATCCCCTGCAGCCCATTCCGGCCGAGACAATGGCGGTCCACCACATCATGGATTGCGACGTCGTCGGCGCGCCGGTGTGGCGCGAGGTTCACCCGCTGGTCTTCGATGTCGACGTCGTCGCCTACGCCGCCCATGGGGCTGAATTCGAGCGCAAATGGTTGAGCGAGGAGATCACCGGCAAGGCTCCGTGGATCGATACCTACCGGTGCGCCCTCAACCTCTATCCTGACTCACCGACATTCAAGAACAACGGCCTGCGCTATTACCTGCGGCCGGAGGGCATCGACCGCGAACTGTGCATGCCACCGCATCGGGCGCAGCCGGACTCCTACGTCACGGCGCATACCGTGCGAGACATGCTGAACGCCGGCCACGCCATCGAGCAGCTGGTGAAATTCACCAACAACCCGGCGCCGATCCCAACCTGCAAGATTGGCGACACCTACTACAACGGCGGCAAGGGAACGCCGTGGAAGGACGTTGAATGGTCCATGCTAACGTGGATCTTAAAGAAGGATTTCGGCGAGGACGTCGTCTTCACCGTCCGTCGCGAGATGGAGCGCCGAGAGGTCGACCAGCGGCTTGAGAACGAGCGCGTCGACCTCAACAGGCAGTTCAAAGCCAACAGCCTGCCCGAGACGCCACCGGCCCAGGAACTGCCGCCTGTGGCGGCATACGAGACCCAGGAGATGTTTCCGCTATGAAATTCACCGCAGCCGCGAAGGCCTTCGCTGACGCAATGAGCGTCGCAGGGAAAATCATAGAATCCCGGAACACGATTCCGATCCTCAGCAATGTGGTCATCGCCGCAAGGGGCGATACCGTCACGCTGAAATCGACCGATCTTGATCTGGAGATATCTCTGGAATTCAAGGCAGATGTGACAAGCCCCGGTGCGACCTCCGTGCCCGGCCGACTGCTCGGCGATATCTTGCGCAAGATGGCCCCGGGCGCCGAAGTCACCTTCGAGAGCGAGAAGGATGGCCAGGTTGCCAGCGTCGGCGCCGGCCGGTCGAAGTTCAGGCTGCAGACCCTGCCTGAGACGGACTATCCCGTGATGTCGAACGGCAACTATTCGCACACCATTGAATTCGCCGGTGACGTCCTGCTTGAGGCGCTGTCCAAGGTTCAGTTCGCCATCTCGACGGAGGAAACCCGCTATTACCTCAATGGCGTGCATTTCAATCACGACAGCGAACACCCTGGCGCCATCACCTTCGTGGCAACCGACGGGCATCGGCTGGCCAAGTCTTTCCGTGAGCCGAGCGGCGACGTCGAGAACTTCCCGCCAATCATTGTTCCGCGCAAGACCGTCGGCGAGATCATTACGCTGGCCAAGAGCGCCGGCGCCGAAGCGGTCAAGATCGAGGTGAGTGAGAACAAAATCCGGGTGATGTCGGGAACCACGGTGCTCACGAGCAAACTCATTGATGGCAGTTTCCCTGACTATCGCCGCGTCATCCCAGCTTTGACCAATACGATCGCCACGGTCGACTCCAAAGCGCTGTCGGCTTCCGCGGACCGCGTCACTACCATCTCCAATGAGCGCGGCCGCGCGGTCAAGCTCACGTTCGAGGAAACCAAGCTGAGCCTGGCGGTCAACAATCCCGACCACGGGTCGGCGGAAGAAGACATCGACATTGGCTACTCCGGCGCCAAACTCGAGATCGGTTTCAACGCCAAATACCTCAGTGACATATGCAGCGTCATTGGCGCCGGCGAAGTCCGCATGAGCCTGACCGACGCCGGCAGCCCAACGGTCATCACGACAGACAAGGATCCGGCCTCGCTGTACGTTCTCATGCCGATGCGTGTGTAACCATGGCCGATTCAACAGAAAGCACGAACAGGCACATCGGACACGTCCGCAAGGCCATTCATCATTTCTGCCACCTCATGGATGTCCGCGCGGAATTCCATGACATGTCGAAGTTTACACCGACCGAGAAAGGTCCGCTGGATGAACTGATGACCATCATCGAACGAGACGGGCCGGCGCCGCATGGGACTGATGAGGCGCGCCGGCGGACGGCGATGCTCGGCGAGATGATCACGCACCATCACGCGAATAACGACCACCATCCAGAATTCCACTTGGAGCGCGGCATCTCCGGCATGACGCTGATGAGTCTCGTGGAAATGTTTTGCGATTGGCGAGCAGCCAATGTCGATCGAGACGCCGGGGAGCCGATGAACCTCTCCTACTCGATCGACAAGTACAAGATCGATCCGATGCTGGCAGACATTCTCAGGAACACGGCCGCAGACCTGGGGTGGGCTGTGAAATGACAAAGGATGCGAAAATGGCCAACAAGCACACCGTGGCAACCGACGCCCTTGAAACACTCGGAACGCACCCCATCCCCGACAACAGCGGACGAGACGCCATCCACCTTGCTGTTGAGCCGGTCGTGGCCGGTGTCAGGCTTCGCCCGGGCGAGCGCGTCAAAATCGAGAAGGGCTGCGCTGTCCCGGCGCGCCATGACGCCACCGGTATAGTTGACCCGTTCCTAGGCGGTCTTGTTCAGTCCGGCCAGCGCTTCTGGTTCGTCGTCCTTCCGCGCACCATCACGTCGCTACGGCACGTCTGGAGCCATCCATCATTCCCGGAAGAGGCGACGTTTCACGCAGACGCTGACGAACACTACGTTGCGCCCGCGCCGCCGAACAAGGAAACTTCTGAAGCATGGCTCCGCGAGTTTGTGAAAAACTCTGATTGCCCTGGCTACGAGGCTGTCATGGCCGCCGCAGTCGGCGATGGTGCAGAAAGTTGGGATGACGACTACCTGCACTTCAACGGCCAAGACGCTCATGGCAAAATCCCGCCTGAATTCTGGGATCACGTCGAGGTCGTCACCGGTCAGAAAATCACCAAGCGCGCCATCTACTTTTCGTGCGGATGTTGAGCAGATGACTCTCTCCTCAATCCGAGCTCACTTCCGGTGCGACGGCTGCGTCGGCGCCATGACATTCGACATG
The DNA here is from genome assembly GCF_003998535.1 of Mesorhizobium sp. M7A.F.Ca.AU.002.02.1.1. Classification (NCBI taxonomy): domain Bacteria; kingdom Pseudomonadati; phylum Pseudomonadota; class Alphaproteobacteria; order Hyphomicrobiales; family Phyllobacteriaceae; genus Mesorhizobium; species Mesorhizobium sp. M7A.F.Ca.AU.002.02.1.1. The sequence goes on from NZ_RZPB01000004.1 coordinate 29,703, forward strand.
GACCCGGCGGAGGCAATTCCGAAAGGCGCGTCCCTGCACGACATGGCCATGGAGACCGTGCGCGCCGGCACGCCGCGCGAGGGCGGGATGTCATCCGTCTAGGGCGACATGTGTCTCTGCGGCAAGTGCACGACCATCGTCGACGCCTATGTGACTGAAGATCGAAATGCGACGGCAAACGAAGTTAATGCCGCGCTGAACAAGAAAGCGGGTGTTTGATGGGTGGTATCAACAAGGTCTTGATCGTTGGCCACGTCGGCAAAGATCCCGAGATCAAATCCTTCAACAACGGCGACAAGGTGGCGAATTTCTCCATCGCTACGAGCCAGTCCTGGAAGGACAAGCAATCCGGCGAGCGCAAGGAGCGAACCGAGTGGCACAACATTGCCGTCCGCAATCAGGGCACGGTCGGCATCGTCGAGAAGTACGTGAGGAAGGGAAGCCTGGTCGGCATCTTCGGGGAACTGCAAACCCGAAAATGGCAGGACCAAGCCGGCAACGACAAGTACATGACTGAAGTCGTCATCGCGCCATTCAATGGGGAATTGTACCTGCTCGGCGCCAAGAATGATGGCGACGGTGGCCGCAGCGAGCGCCAGGATGATCGCGGTGGCGGTGGCGGCAACTCTGGTGGAGGCCAGTCGTCGCGCGGCGGCGGATCGTCCGGAGGTGGCGGTTCATCCGGCGGCGGCTTTGGTGGTGGCGGATTGGGCGACGAAGTGCCGTTCTAATGATCTGCAGGAACTGTTCCGAGGATAAGATCGTCGATGATTTCTACGACAAACACAGCACCTGCAAAGAGTGTGTCAAGCGCCGCGTGCGAGAGCGCGCAAGAACAAACCCGGCGGTGCAGGAATATGATCGCAATCGTGCCAAGCGCCCAGACCGGAAAGCCAAGGCGAGGAAAATAACGATGGCTTGGCGAGAAGAGAACCCGGTTGCCTATAAGGCGCAGACCGCCGTTAGCAATGCGGTGCGCGACGGCAGACTCTTCAAACAACCGTGCGAATTTTGCGGAGACGATGAGGTTCACGCTCATCACAGAGATTACACCAAACCGCTGGAAGTCGTCTGGCTCTGTCCGAAGTGCCACCATCGGCTCCATGCGTTGTTCCCGGAACTCGAGGGAAAGAAAAAGGCAGGATGATATGAACGACTTCTTCACCTTCGCCGGCGCGCATCCGGCGGTCACCTTCTTCCTCGCATGGGGGATCTGGCCGGTTTGTTGGACCGTGCAGGCCGTTTTGACGACGCCGTTCTCCCTCGCCTTCAAAGCCTATAACCGGAGACTGCGCTCGCTCAATATCCGCGCCCATGGCTGGCCGGCCAATCCGCTCATGGATGCCGACGGCGATATAATCCATCCGCCGGTGGCCAATGTCTGATCTGGTCGTTACCTGCCCCAAGACCTTCTGGGAAGAATGGATCGCTGAAGGCGACCCAGTCGGGGCCGCATGGTCAGGCACCGAATGGGGCTGGTATCTGACGTCCCGCTCACGCCCGCCAATCAACGTCGGCGATCGCCTCTATGTGGTCGCCCATGGCCGGCTACGCGGGTATGCGCCGGTCACTGCGCTGCGCGGACTCAGCTTCGATCTGAAGGACGGCTCCGACGGCGTCCGCGGCGTCTACATGGACGCAGCCGATCTCGATGCTTCTCCGCCATATCACGGGGTTGACCAATGGTGCATCTGCCGGCGCGGCGATGCGGTGGCTGTCACCATTCCGGGGCCAGTGAAGGGCTTCCAGGGATGGCGCTACGCTTGGTGGCCTCGCGAGCAGGAAATCCCATTCCCCAATTGGAGGGCGGTCGCATGAACGCGCTGGCGCAACCCAGTCTGTTCGACGACATGCAGATGACGGCCGTCTTCGGCGGCTGGGACAACATCTATCGCTACGAGCTCCGGCGCGTATGGAATGCCGACCTTCCAATGCTGGTCGTCTGCATGCTCAACCCAAGCACGGCAGACCATCAGAAGAATGATCCGACAATCCTGGCGCTGATCCATTTTGCGAAGCTGTGGGGCTACGGCGGCCTATTGATCGTCAATCTCTATGCCTTCCGCTCCTCGTCGCCAGCCGTGATGTTTAAGGCGGAAGACCCAGTCGGCCCCTACAACCTCAACAGTGTTCACGCGGCAATCCTTTATGCGCACAACCACGGCGGCAAGATGCTCGCCGCATGGGGCAACGATGGTCAGGATCCATCATTCTGGTTCATCGAGCGAGCGCTCAATCTCGGCGTCGAACTGATCTGCCTTGGCACGACACGGAGCGGTGCGCCCAAGCATCCGATGGCTCGCGGACTGCATCGCATTCCAAGAGACCAGCAACCGATCACATGGAGAACCCGATGAGCAAGAAAGTGACGAAGGCCGATCTCGAACTCCGGGTTGCGACCATCAACGATGAGAAGCGCTTACTGCAACAGAAAGCGGCCACCAGTGAAGCCACCATGAAAGTGGCCTTGCAAGAACGCGATCGGCAAAGCTCCGCCGTCGCCGACTTGAAGACTGAACTAATGACCAAAAGTCTCGAGGTCGCGCGCCTCGAAGGCTACATCACGCGCGCCAACGAGAGCGACCCGTTGCCAGTCCAGCCGGTCTACAGAACGTTCGGCCGTGTCGAGCAGCCATCGTCCGTCGTCAACTCCTATGGCTCGACTTGGTCGGAGCCGCAGACACCGTGGTGGAACCGCTGATGGATCGGCCAATTCCTTTCAGCGCGCCTATGGTGCGAGCCCTGCTCGCCGGCACCAAGACACAAACCCGTCGAGTGTTGAATCCTCAGCCCGCGCACCTCCAGGTCTACGACTGGAAGGGCAAGCGACTGCATGACAGTGAGTATCGGCACTGGTGCTGGAAAGGCCATGTCGGTGCCGACAACTGGGACGACATCACCAGGCAACTTTCACCCTTCCTGCCTCATGCCGTCGGCGATCGCCTCTATGTCCGCGAGGAGATCGAAGCGATGTCCGCAGGCCCGGGATACAAGAAATACCTCCTGTATTCTGCGGATGCCAAACCGTCGTTCGACCATAGCTGGCCGGCGGAATGGCAGCGCGACAAAGCGCGCCCCATGCATATGTTCAAGAGGTTCTCCCGCATGACGCTGCCGGTGACCGGCGTGCGCGTCGAGCAGCTGCACGACATCACCCAGGCCGGCACCATTGCGGAAGGCATCGAGCGCATACCATACGAAGGCAAGATCCCCGATCACGTCGGCCAGTTCGGCTGGAAGGACTATCGCAAGGATCATCCGCACAGCGTCGTGCCTTACCATGACGAGAACGCCGTGCTGTCCTATCGCTCTCTCTGGGAGAGCATCAACGGCGTCGGCTCCTGGGACACCAACCCGTGGGTCTGCGTCACCAGTTGGTCGCACGTCATCCACCAGAACATCGACAAGGTGAAGCCATGACCGAACAGGAACACCTCGACGCCGCACTGCTCGCCTTCATGAGGGTCATCAACGAGCGAACTGATGACAACTACGTGGCCGAACTGAAGCGCGACAATGCCGATGAGTACCGGATGATGTGCGCCGCAGTCGGCGCCGCCATGGAAGCAGGGAACAAGCGGCGCGTGCAGGATCTGCTCGAGGCGAACAACCGCTATCTCCAAGAGGCTCGCGACGCGCGCGCTGAACTCAAAGCCCTTCGGGATGACGCCAATGGCTGACGTCACCGGACCGACTTCATCTTTGCCTGGCTCGTCTCATGACTTTCCCGATGGGACGATGTGCGACGACCATCCCGATCGCCCTGCCGTTGCTCGGATACAGGGGGAGACGGACAGTTTTGGCAGTGAGCGCAACGACATGTGCCAAGAGTGCTTGGATGAGCACCGTGAGTACATGAAGAACGCCGACCATTCCGGCGCCTGCGATTGGTGCAAGCAGCACAAGCCTCACCTGCGACCGCAGCGCGATTACGAGGAAGGCATGTCGGGACGGGTGTATGAGGTTTGCGACGCCTGCATCAAGCGCGTCAATGACGAGGCGCGCGCCGAACTGGACGCCTACGACGATGACCGTGACGACTATGGGGACGATTACGATGACTGAGCCCCGCAACCTGTCAGCACCCGAGATCCTCTTTCTCAAACTGGAGACGAGCGGCCTTTACCGCAAAGACATCTCCATCGACGACTCGGCCCAACCATGGTGCCCCGAGATCGCGGCGGCGCTCTGCAATCGGTCGGGCCTGATCACGAACCATTTCGCTCACATGGTCAAATCCGACGGCCGCACGATCAAGGAGAACGCCGAGAAGGTGCACGGCATTTCGGCGCGCGCGAGTTCGCAGGTCGGCATACCCGAGCCCCGAGTCCTGGGCGCGCTCAGCGACATGCTCAAGACGGCGCCGCTCGACAGTCACATTAAGGTCGTCACATTCGGCGACATGGACCGCATGGTGGTGGCCAGCCTTTTCGCCCGGTTCGCGCTGGCGAGCGGCAAGAAATCGGACGCCTATGACCGGCTATGGCTCAACCGGCCGCTGATCGAGTTCATCGACCTGCAAAAGCCCTATGCGCAGCAACTGTGCAAGCTACCGAGCGAGTTCGAAGGCGGCCTGGGCGATTTCAAATGGCCGTCTCTGGACGAGGCCGGATCGATCATTCTCGGCCAGCCGGCGCATGAAGGGCTGCGGGATGCGTGGTCGGATCTCGTCACCATGAAGGCGCTCTATTTCAGGTTCGCCGAGATGGGCCTGTTCGAGCAGGACGTGGCGGCCTGATGCAGTTCTCCCCGCAGCAAGCCGACGCGATCGACGCCGTCAGCGCCTGGCACAAGGCGAAGGAAAAGCAGGTGTTCCGCGTCTTCGGGTACGCCGGCACCGGCAAGACCACGCTCGCCCGGCACTTTGCCGAAGGGCTGAAAGGTCGCGTTCTCTATGCGGCCTATACCGGCAAGGCCGCCATGATGATGCGGAAGAACGGTTGCCTGAACGCCAGCACCATCCATTCCACGATCTATGCCGTCGACGTCAACAAGACCACGGGCGCGACCAAGTTCATCCTCCGCCACAAGAGCGAGTTCGAAGGCGTCGCGCTCTTGGTCATCGACGAGTGCTCGATGGTCGATCAGGATATCGGCCAGGAAATCCTTTCCTTCGGCATCCCGGTCCTGGTCCTCGGCGACCCGGCCCAGTTGCCACCAGTCTCTCCCGGCGCTGGATTCTTCACCGAATGCGACCCAGACGTCATGCTGACGGAGATCCATCGGCAGGCGGCCGAGAGCCCGATCATTCAAATGGCCACGATCGTCCGCGAAGGCGGCCAACTCAAATATGGCGCCTACGGCACAAGCGAAGTCATCAAACGCTCCTATCTGGTGCAGGACCACGTCATGAAGGCTGATCAGGTTCTCGTCGGCCTGAACAAGACGAGGGCCGGCTACAATCAGCGCATGCGGGAGATACTCGGGAGAAAGCAGGCGTTGCCGGAGAAAGGCGACCGTCTCGTCTGCCTGAAAAATGACCGCAACATGGGTCTCTTCAACGGCGGGCTGTGGACGACCCTGTACGTCGCAAAGCGCCGCGCTGGCCATATCGAAGACCATTGCGTCGCCATGGATGTCACATCGATCGACTTCGAGATGACGACACCGGTAAAGGTCAAAGCCCGCAAGGAATGCTTTGAAGGCCGGCTGAACGAGGTCAATTGGCAGGAACTGCGCGGCACTCAGCAATTCGACTACGGCTACGCGCTGACCGTGCACAAGGCGCAGGGCTCACAGTGGGACACCGTGTGTCTCTTTGATGAAAGCCGAGCCTTTGCGGACAGCCGGTCCAGGTGGCTCTACACCGGACTGACGCGCGCCGCTGAGAAGATCACGGTGGTGATGTGAACCAGCCATCTCTCTTCGATTTCGCCGAGGAACAGGTCCGGCGCCGTGAGGCCGCCGCGGCTGAACGGCGGCGCGACGCGATCCTGAGCGAGATGGAGAGAAAGCGGTCAACCCATCGGGAATGGAAACCGCTGATCGGAGAACTGCGCAGGGCAACCTGCCTGGCGCTGGCGGCATCGTGCGGGAGGGAATGGATATGACTGGAGATAGGATCTGCTGCGTCAATCCACGTTGCGGACGCACGGCGCCGAGGGACAAGTGCGGCGACTCGGCAGACATCATCTGCCGCCGATGCTGGAAACAGTTACCGAAGCAGATTACCGATCGGTTCAAGGCACTGAGGCGCCGGGACAACAGCCTATCCCGGCTGATCGACAGGCGCTTCGCCGCCGGCACGATGCCGCAATACCGCATCAACATGCTCGGCGAGATGATCGATGCGCAGGCCAAGCGGAACTGGGA
>NZ_RZPB01000500.1:0-4606 GCF_003998535.1 Mesorhizobium sp. M7A.F.Ca.AU.002.02.1.1
CGCGCGCACCCAGGCGAGATGATGGTGAACGCGGCGTCAAGTGGAAGTCCCCTGCATACGCTTGCGGAGTCTTCTGCGAGAGCCCATGCCGACGAGCGCCAAACAAGGTCTGATGCCTTTCGGCGTCGTGGCCTCAACTCATCGATTCGCGAGAAAAGCATCGAATGCAGCAGCAACGGCGCGAACAACAAAGCGGTGCTCCGGCCGCACGCGGATGAAGCCGTTTTCGACGTCCAGGATCCCCTCCTCAGCCAGCGTCACCAAACTCTCAACTGAATCGAGAAAACGAGCTGGTTCGATTTCGTGGGCGGCACAGATGGTCGGCACGTCGGCCTCCAAATCGCACATCAGTCGCTCGATGATCGCTGCGCGCACCCGGTCATCGTCGGTCAGACGGTGACCCTTTGATGTCGCCAGACGTCCACTTGCGATGTGCCGGGCGTAAGAATCCCGTGTTACTTCGTTCTGAACATACCCCTCGCGGACTCGGCCAATAGCCGACGCGCCGAAGCCGATCACGTTTTGCAAGTATCGGCCGAGTATCCCAGCGAATTACGCCGTAGGCGCCCGGTCTTCTGGCGCTAGCGCAAGTTCGTCGTCCGGCGGAGCGAAATGATCGAGCCCGATCTCCCGGTAGCCAGCGCCAACCAGTGTCTCGGCGACAGTTGCAGCCTGTTCGGCGCGAAGATCGCCGTCCGGTAGACCTGCCTGCTCGATTAGGCGCTGATTCTTTATCACGGAAGGAATATGCGCGTATCCGAACACCGCAAGCCGGTTGGGGCGCATGGCGACCGCAGCCATCGCGGTCTGGATGCAGGACTGCACAGTCTGTTTTGGTAGACCGAAGATGAGGTCGAAGTTGATATGGCCAACGCCATGCCGGCGGAGATTTTGGACTGCAGCGGCCGTCTGCACCTTACTCTGGATCCGATTGATCGCCTTTGCACATCGGGATCAAAGCTCTGCATCCGATGCTCGCGCGGTTGACACCGTTAGCTGCCAGGGCTTCGGCCATTTCCGGTGTGAACGTTCGGGGATCGATCTCCACGGCGATCGCAGCAGTTTTGCTGAAAGCGAAGTGGCGGCGTAGAAATTCCATCAGCGCCAAGTGCTCGGCTGGCCCGATAAGGTGAGGCGTTCCGCCGCCGAAATGCACATCGCTCACCGGCAGCCCTTGCCGCACTTGCTCCGACACCAAACTGATCTCCTGACGCAGCACCGCTAAATAATTAAGGATCGGGCCGTTGCGACGGATGACCGCGGTAGGGAAGCCGCAATACCAGCACATGGATCGGCAAAACGGAATGTGGAAATAGAGCGACACCGATTCGTCGGCCGGGAGGCCCCCCAGCCATTCCTCATAATCGTCAGCACCAACTGCCGCAGAGAAGTCTGGCACAGTCGGATAGATGGTATACCAAGGCGGCCGGGGGTCCCGGTACTTTGTCAGGATTGAGGTGTGCAAGGAGCTGTCATCCCACGTCGCTCATCCATCATTCTTTCGTTGCGCGCTCGTCCTGGTCTCTGACCTAAGTCAGTGCGTCCCGCTTATGTCGCAGTCTCGTTTGGACAGGATGGGGTCAACCACGCCGGGGAGCGCGCGTGCCATGGTTGCGCCTGAGGTGATGGTGCGGTGCCGCATTCAACGTCTGAGTACGTGACGCCAGTGCAGTGTGCTTGAGGCGTCTGCGGAAGAACTTTGCAATGCGAAATTCATGTCCGACGCAACGGACCTGTCAAGCCTCGTTCAGACGCCATCCAGGTCCAGCCAGCGGCCTTCCCTGCCGGCCGAAAAACCATACCGGCTTTAGCCACCGAGACGCTCTAAAGCTGACGTCGGCTCATTTGATGAAAGGAGGACGCCGCTAGGGGGTGCACAAGGTTCCCCGGCTTGACGTCGCTTCGAGCGAAGAGCGGTGTGGCTTGTCGTCAAGCGCCGGGCAGCGTGCCCCCTACCGATATCCCGAAAAGATCGACCAAGATGGCCATGCCGACGCCACACGCGGTCTGGATGAGGCCGACCATGAAAATGCGATTGGCGCGTTCGTAGATGGGGCGCCGCAAGGAACTCATGTCGAGCAGCATGGACAGCGCTCTCATCTGCAGTGCGATGCCGAGCAGGATCGGCACTACGGCGAACAGATCGTAGAGTTGCCATGGCAAGGGGTTCGCGGCCCAATGAGTGAGGAAGCCGAGGGAAAAGGCAAGCAGGATACCCACGGCAGTGATTGTGCCGTTGCGGAAAATGGTCTCGATCGGTTCTTCCTTCGGATCGTGCTCGTCCAAGCGGCTTCCTTTCGTTGCTCTTTCCGTCGAGACTAAGTTCTCGAGAATACTGTTCATCGCCAATTACTCGAGGCGAGCCGTAGGCAGCCGTTTCAGGGTGCGCTCCCTCTCGCTTCCGGCCGCGCAATGTACCTGCACGGCGAACTTACAGCGGCGAAAAGGTGCTGCGGCCACCATGCGACGCCTCGGACGTGCACGCCCTCTGTTCCTGGCGCAGCCCTTGCGGAGCGTACGCGCAGTGATCCTTCTCGGTAGCGGATGGCGCGGCCTCCGTTGCGGTCAGACGGGAAGCCGTCGCTGTTAAACGAGACTGTCACATATCGAACATGGCGAACCGTGTCGCACATTTCTTTTCGCAGTGACCCTCAAAAAAAGTGATTCCAGCGAGACGAAGGCGCGTCGGCCCGATTTTGGTGTCGGCCGCATCTACGCTTCAGGTTGGCATGTCGCTTGCTGCTCTATTCGGAGAGCTGCAGCGGTCCGACCGGAGTGTTTCACATGTAAACGATAATGAATCTCCTAGCAGAAAACACTATTATAAGTACATGTGGCTTTTACGCTGGCTCACCTCTCGTGTCAAGCGCTTTGGCGTCCACATATTGGAGACAACACGCACAAAATTTAGAGGAAAAGCTTGCTCTTTCGCCTCTATCCTTTTTATTCCTTCATGGAGATCTAGACATGTACATCAAGAGTCCTCTTCTCGGCTTAACTGCTCTGATGACCATTTCCGTCGGTCGAGCAGCTGGCGCCGAGCGGGAACCGGCCGAGTACATCAAGATCTGCGACGTCCTCGGCTCGGGATATTCCTATATTCCCAACACCGAGACCTGCCTGCGCATCGGCGGCTATGTCCGTTACGATATCGGCCTGGGTGACGTCCGATCGTATGACAGCGCAAGAACCTCGGACGTGAGAACTGGCGAGGACCAAGGCACTTGGCGAAACAGCACACGCTTCACGTTCAAAACTTGGACCGGCCAGCAGACCGAGCTCGGCGCGTTGACGACCTATACCGAAACCCAGGTGAATTTTGGCAACAGCGCTAACTCGCATGACAGTCCTCAGAACTATGATTTCAACAGCGGCCTCGCACTGGCTTCTGCCTGGGTCGAGCTGGGAGGCCTGCGAGTTGGCAAGGAGGGGTCGGCCTTCGATACGTTTGCAAGCTACGCTGGCAACGTTCTCGATAGTATGCTCGTTCCGTCGGCCGGCTTCGACACCAACGTGGCTCAGTACCACTTCGACGCCGGCAACGGCATTTCGACTGTGATTTCGCTCGAACAAGGATCGGGCTCAGCCGGTACTATCGACAGCTATATTCCGCACGTTGTCGCCGGCTTGAAATACACGCAAGGCTGGGGCTCGATCATCGGCGTCGCGGCTTATGACAGCAATTACGAAGCTTTTGCCGGCAAGATCCGCGTCGACGTCGCTGTCACAAACCAGCTGTCGCTGTTTGGACTCTTCGGCTACGGTTCCAATGCCAGTCTCAACGAGGACTCAAACGGCGCAATTGCCAATCATGGGCGCGGCTCGTACAAAATCTGGAACGGCCAGTGGGCTTTCTGGGCGGGCGCCACCTACGAGTTTGACGAGAAAACTTCGTTCAACCTTCAGGTCTCGGGTGATCAGCTCAAGGATGCTGGTGTGGCTGCAAACGTCGCCTACATGGTCGTTCCCGGCTTCACGGTCACAGCCGAGGTCGATTACGACCACTACGGCAACTCTGGCCTCGGCCCTGCCGAGCCTACCGCCGTCAAGGGCACGAGCAAGCCGAACAGCGTCGGCGGCATTCTCCGCTTACAAGGCTCATTTTGAAATCTCTCCAGTCGCGAGCATGGCAAAGGCACTTGCCTCGACAACGCACGCATGGAGAGCTTCGTTCGCCATCTTGAAGTCTGCATCGACCGTCCACGGCCCATCGTACCAACTAGAAACTGAAAGTTATGAGCCCTGTGTACTACACCTAGCCCTTGACCTGCCCGATGAACCGGCCAGGGGCCGTCAGTTCAAATTCGGGGCCGTTTAGAGGGCAGTGTGAGGCCGTGTTAGGTAAGCGCCACTGCAATGTCGAGGCCGCGACACGCCTGTCGCTTTGGACGGCTGGAATTGCCCTTCGCGGCGCCATTCATTCTCTCAACATTTACGTGATAATGCACGCTGAGTCCGAGCCGCGTGGCAGCACCCATCCTAGGTGTGAGCTTTCGAGAGGTTGTCCATTCGGACCGGACCGAGGAGACTGGAGTTACCACGCTTCAGCATCCATCGGAGGGTCCGAATGAACATCCACAAGAATGCCCGTCTCACACCGCTGCGT
>NZ_RZPB01000501.1:0-4583 GCF_003998535.1 Mesorhizobium sp. M7A.F.Ca.AU.002.02.1.1
GAACACAACAGCGACCGCCCCGGCGATAACACCGCAGCTGCGGCAGGATGAAATTTCTTCATCCACAAAAATCTATTTGAGAATCGCCGTTACGGTAAGATGCCTCCTTTGTCGTGACAACGGCATCTTTGTCGGCCGATACGGGGAATGAATAATTACTTCTCCGAAACGCCAGCCTCGGCAAAACTCGCCATGCGGGCATGGCACTCCAGCGCCGAGCGGACGATGTTGACGGCGAGGCAGGCGCCGGAGCCTTCGCCGAGCCGCATGCCGAGGTCGAGCAGCGGCGGCAGGCCGAGCGCTTCGAGCAGGCCGCGATGGCCTGACTCAGCGGAGACATGGGCTGCGATGGTGTGGGCGAGGCCGGTCGGGTGCAGCTTCGACAGCGGGGCTGCGGCGGCGGTGCAGACGAAGCCGTCGAGCAGCACGGGTATGCCGAGATGTCGGGCGGCGAGCGTGGCGCCGAAGATGGCGGCCAGTTCGCGTCCGCCGAGCACGGCAGCGATAGCAAGCGGGTCGGCGAGGGCTGCGGCATGGCGCTTCAGGCCGGCTTCGATGGCGACCACCTTGCGCTTCAAGCCGGCGTCATCGACGCCGGTGCCGCGCCCTGTCCACTTTTCCGCGCCGCCGCCGAACAGGGCTGCTGAAACGGCCGCTGCCGGCGTGGTGTTGCCGATACCCATTTCGCCGAAGCAGATAAGGTCCAGATCCTTCGTCACCGCATCATAGCCGGCCGAGACCGCCGCCAGAAAGGCCGCTTCGTCCATTGCCGGACCTTGGGTGAAGTCGCCGGTCGGATGGTCGAGATCGAGCGGGATGACGTCGAGTTCGGCGCCGGCCATGCGGGCAAGCTGGTTGATGGCGGCACCGCCGCCAGCGAAATTCGCCACCATCTGCACGGTGACTTCCGAGGGATAGGCCGACACACCTTGCGCGGTGACGCCGTGGTTGCCGGCGAAGACGAAAACCTTGACGCGGTCGAGTTTCGGCATGTCGCGGCCCTGCCAGCGCGCCAGCCACGCGGCGATGGTCTCGAGCCGGCCGAGGCTGCCTTGCGGCTTGGTCAGCGTGTCCTGGCGGCGGGCGACCGCATTGGCCGCGGCATCGCTGCCAGCCGGCAGGTCGAGGCAGGCGGCGCGCAATTCACTAAGGGATTTGAAGGGCATGGGGGCAAAGTCTCCGAAAAGGAATCAGGCCGCGAGAATCAGGCCAAAGGGATCAGGAAAGCGCTACGGAAGCGACGAGCAGCACCGCGATCTCGCTTGCCTGCTGCAAGGCGCCGATCGTGTCGCCGGTCTGGCCCTCGATCTGGTTGAAGCAAAGGGCGCGGAATGCGGCAAACAGCAGGCCAAGCAGGATCAGCGCGAAGACGGCGCCGCCCAGCCCGAGCAAGAGAAGCGGGATCGCGCCGAGCAAGGCGCCGGCTATGGCGGTTTCCTGCGAGACGGTGCCGGCGTCGACCGAGAGGCCGTCGACGCGCGCTGGAGGCAAGAGATGCATGAAGGCGCCAAGCAGGCCGCGCGAGGCCGCGTGTGCGGCCAGGAGGGCAAACAGGGCCTGTGTGGGATCGACGAACTCCGACAGCGCGCTCCAGCGGACCAGCAGCGACAGAGCCAGCGCCGCCGCACCATAGGCGCCGATGCGGCTGTCGCGCATGATCTCAAGTTTGCGGCCGCGCGATTTGCCGCCGCCAAAACCGTCGGCGACGTCGGACAGGCCGTCCTCATGCAGGCAGCCGGTGGTGAGCAGGGTTGCCATAAGGGCAAGTGCGGCCGCCGGCCCCATGGCAAGGCCGAACCGTTCCGCCGTGGCAAAAACGATGGCGCCGATCAGGCCGACGACGAGACCGGCGATGGGGGCGGCCCAGATCGCCGCGGCAAGGCTGCGGCCGCGAAAATCGAAGACGGGCAGCGGCAGCCTGGTGAAGAAGACCAGGCAGAGCGCGATGTCGTCGACGGCCTGCCGTGGTGAAAGGGCCAGATTCCCGAATTTCATGCTCTAGCCCCTCGCGATCGCATGGAAGAAGGTGCCGCTGACATGGCCGCGCCGGTAGCCCGAGGCGCCGATCGGATTGCCCTGGCCGTCGGCAAGGTCGGCCAGCGGCTCGTCATTGCCGGTGGCCGTCATCTGCGCATAGTGGAATTCGTGGCCCCGGATCAGCGCGGCCTGTGCACCCAGCGGACAATCGGCACGCAGCCGCGCCTCGCGGTAGCCGAGGTTCATCTTGCGCCTGGCGAAGCTGGTGGCATGGCCGAGCAGGCCGAGCATCGCATGCGTTTCGCCCGACGCGTCCTCCAGGGCTTCGCCGAGCACCATGAAGCCACCGCACTCGCCATGGATGGGCTTCGTCGCGGCGAAACGCGCCATGCCGGCGCGGAAAGTCGCGGCGGCGGCGAGCTTGCCGGCGTGAAGCTCGGGATAGCCGCCCGGCAACCAGCAAACGTCGCAGGTCCCGTCGGGCGCTTCGTCGACGAGCGGCGAGAACGGGACGATTTCCGCACCCGCCTTGCGCCAGTAGGCGGCGACATGCGGATAGAGGAAGGTGAAGGCGGCATCCTCGGCCAGCGCGATGCGTTGGCCGGGCGGCGCCAGCGCGTCGTCGAAACCGCCGGGCGCGGGGGTGAGGGGCGTCGCCAGGGCCATGATCGCATCGAGATCGAGCGACTTTTCCGCCATGTCGGCCAGCCGGTCGAGATGCGCCATCAGGTCGTCATATTCGCCAGCCTGGACAAGGCCGAGATGCCGCTCGGGCAGGTTCAGAGTGGGATCGCGCAGGATGGCGCCGACGACCGGCAGGCCGATCGCCTCGATGGCCTCGCTGCACAGCTTGCGGTGCCGCTCGCTGCCCAGCCGATTGAGCGCGACACCGGCCATGCGCACGTCAGGATCATAGGTGGCAAAACCCTTGGCGACAGCCGCCGCCGTGGTCGACTGGCCGGAGACGTCGAGCACAAGCAGCACCGGCAGGCCATAGAGCCGCGCCAGGTCGGCCGCCGAGCCGGTTCGGCCGGGAGCCGCGGGTATCCCGTCGAACAGGCCCATGGCGCTTTCCAGGATGACGAAATCGGTGTCATCGGCGGCTTGCGCGGCAAGGGCGTTGAGCAGCGATGGCGGCATCGCCCAGCTGTCCAGATTGACACCGGAGAGGCCCGTGGCGGCGGTGTGGAAGCCGGGGTCGATATAGTCGGGGCCGGATTTGGCGCCGCGCACCTTCAGCCCGCGCCGGGTCAGCGCCCGCAGGATGCCGATGGTGACGCTGGTCTTGCCGGAGCCGGAGCGCGGCGCGCCGATGATGATGGCGCGGGCCGTCATGCTTGCCCCGCCAGGGCCGCGCGCATGGCAACGATGCCGCCAACGACGATCAGCGCCGGCGAGGCCAGACCGGCGGCCGCAGCTTCCTCGGCAATGGTGGCGAGCGTGGCGACGACGGTCCGCTCCTGCGGCGTCGTCGCGGCGACGATTACAGCCGCCGGTGTCGACGGCGCCAGCCCGCCATCGAGAAGGGCGGCTGATATCAAGGGCAGATTGGCCATGCCCATATAGACGACGACAGGCTGGCCGGTGCGGGCGATCGCCGCCCAGTCGAGATCGTCATCGGTGCCGGCGGCGTGGCCGGTCGCCAGGATCACCGCCTTGTTGATGCCGCGCATAGTGGCGGGGATGCCGGTCGCGGCCAGCGCACTGAGGCCCGAGGTCAGGCCGGGCAGGACGCGGAACGGGATACTTTCCCGCGCCAGCGCCAGAGCTTCTTCGCCGCCACGGCCGAAAATATAGGGATCGCCGCCCTTCAGCCTGACGACGCGGCGGCCTTCGCGTGCGAGCCGGACCAGCAGGGCGGTGATGTCGTCCTGTTTCATCGACGGTTTGCCGCCGCGCTTGCCGGCAAAGAAAAGCTCGGCATTCTCCGCAACTGCGACAATGTCAGGGGACACCAGTGCGTCGTAGACCAGCGCATCCGCCTCGGCCAGCGCCGCCAGCACTTCCAGGGTCAGGCAGCCGGGGTCGCCGGGGCCGGCGCCGGCCAGCCAGACATGGCCCGGCTCCAGTTGGCGCGGCTTGAAGTTCAGCCGGGACAAGGCTTTTTCGAGCGTGGCGTTTTCGCCGGTGTTTTTGGTGCTGCCGCTCACAATCCGTCCCGTCCGCGAAAACGCCGCTGATAATGGGCGTCGTATAATGAACTCTCGCCAAAACCTCGCGCCGCCAGCGAGCGGCCGACGAAGATGATCGCCGTGCGCTCCATCGGATCGGCGGCGAGCTGTGCCTCGATGGTCGCCAGCGTGCCGGTCAGCACGCGCTCGTCCGGCCAGGAAGCGCGGAAGACGACCGCCACCGGGCAATCGCCGCCATAGTGCGGCGTCAGTTCGGCGACGACGCGATCGATGGCGTGGATGGCCAGATGAATAGCGAGCGTGGCGCCGGTGCGGCCGAAGCCGGCCAGCGTCTCGCCGGGCGGCATTTTTGAGGCGCGCCCGGAAATGCGGGTCAGCACCAGGCTTTGCGCCACTTCGGGAATGGTCAGCTCGCGGCGAAGTGCGGCGGCGGCGGCGGCGAAGGAGGGGACGCCCGGCGTCAGCGTATAAGGG
>NZ_RZPB01000502.1:0-4573 GCF_003998535.1 Mesorhizobium sp. M7A.F.Ca.AU.002.02.1.1
CCTTCGACACCTCCTTCGGCGGCATCTACAGCGGCACCAAAGCTTATGTGGTCAACTTCACCGAAGCCCTGCACCTTCACATTGGTGCCCTCAACCTCACGGTGCAGGGCTTCGGTGAAGTTGACCACATAAGCTTTGGTGCCGCTGTAGATGCCGCCGAAGGAGGTGTCGAAGGCGAGCACCGAGGCGATGTTGACGATGCCGCCGCGGTTGCGTGCCAAAAGCCCCGGCAGCACGGCGCGGGTTAGACGCGTCAAGGCGATGGTGTTGACCTTGATCATGCGCTCGGCCGCGTCGACATCGGCGGTGGCCACGACGGCCTGGCCGCCGATGCCGGCATTGTTGACCAGCAGTGTGATGCTCTCGTCGGCTGTTACAGCTTGCTCGACGCGGCGCACATCATCGTCGTTTGCAAGATCGGCGCTGATCACGCCGACCTTGCGGCTATAGGTCTGGCGCAGCTTCCCGGCCAGTTCCTCCAGCCGGTCGGCGCGCCGCGCCACCAGCACCAGATCGTAGCCCTGCCCGGCCAGCCGGTCGGCATAGACCGCGCCGATGCCCGACGAAGCACCGGTGACGACCGCCGTGCCCTTGTTGCCCTGTCCACTCATTGTCCTGTTCCTTCTTCAACTGATCTTGTTCGTTTCGAATGACCCCCGGCACCGTGGCATCTGCCGCGCTGCCGGAAAGCCGCAAGATAGTGGCATATACCATTAATCGTGAAGTAGGCATATGCCACTATCTTGTCAATGAGACGGGCGGGGATTATTTGAGGGGAGCAGCCGGGCCTCATTCGCCGGCGCCAGGGACCATCATGTCAAAGGACAGCCTGCCCGGCCTCACGCTCTGCAACAACGCCGCGCTGCGCCGCGCGGCGCGCAAGCTCGGCAAGTTTTATGATGATGTGGTGGAGCCGTCAGGCCTCAAGGCGACGCAGCAGGGCCTGCTTTACCAGATCCATATGGGCGATGAGCCGGCGATGGGCGCCATCGCCACGTCGCTGATCATGGACCTGTCGGCGCTCGGCCATACGCTGAAACCGCTGATCCGCGACGGCTATGTCGAGACCTTCGCCGACCCGGAGGACCGCCGCGTCAAGCGTGTACGACTGACGCCAAAGGGCCTGGACAAGATCGAGGAAGCGATGAAACTGTGGCAAATCGCCCAGCAGCGTTTCGAGGATGTCGTCGGCAAGGACAAGGCCGAAGATTTGCGCGCGGCTCTGGATGAGATCGCCGCGCTGGATTTTGATCTGCCGCCGGCCACGCCCTAAGGCCAGCGTTTGCCAAAGACTCTACTCGGCAGGCATTTCTACAGGCCGAGCCGCCCAGCGGCCGGCGACCACGACGCCAAGCCCGACGATCGGGAAGATCGCGGCGACCAGGCCGAGATCGGCCGGCGCGCCGTAGCGCAGCACGGCACCACCGACCACGGCACCCAGCGCCACGCCGAGATAGAGCGCCGAGGCGTTGAGCGACAGCACGATCGGGGCGGCATCGGGCGCCAGCTTGATGATGCGGCTCGCCTGCGCCGGCGGGAACGCCCAGCCGACGATGCCCCACGGCACCATCATCGCCATCAGCGCCGGCCCGGCAATATGGTGCGGCAGGAAGGTCGGGATGACCGACAATAAGACCAGCATGCCGGCACTCAGCGCCAGCGACCAGCCGACGGTGCGGGTCGCACCGAACCGGTCGGCGGCCTGGCCGCCGCCAATGTTGCCGATGACGGCGCCGACGCCGAAGGCGAGCAGCATGCCGGGCAGCGCGATCTGGCTGAGACCGCCGCCCTCGATGGCAAGCGGCGCGACATAGGCAAAGACGGTGAAGGCGCCGATCAGCGCCAGCACTGTCGTCAACAGGATCGGCATCACGCCGGGACGCAGCGCTGCCGCCAGCCTGCGCTTCAAGGGCAGCCTGGTGCCAACGATGCCCTGCGGCAGCCGGTACCACAGGATCGCGCCTGCAAGCGCGCCAAGGCCGGCGATGGCAAAGAAGGTGCCGCGCCAGCCGGCGACGGTGGCAACGAGCGCGCCGAGCGGCGCACCGAGCGCAACGGCCACAGTGGTGCCGCCGACAACGACGGCGATGGCACGCGCCCGGTGATGATCATCGACCAGCGCTACTGCGGTGCCCTGCGCGGTTGCGGCGAACAGGCCCGACGACAGCGCCATGACGATGCGCGCGACCAGCAGCAGTTCGAAGGAGGAACTCAAGGCGGCGGCGATGTTGCCGATGACGAAGAACACCAGCGTCCACAGGATGACGCGGCGCCGGTCCCATTCGCCGGTCAGCGTCGCGAGAATCGGCGTGCCGACCGCATAGGCGAGCGCGAAGGCGGTAATCAGCGTGCCGGCCAGCGGAATGGAGATGCCGGCATCCGCCGCGATGTCGGGCAGAAGGCTGGAGATGACGAAGCCTTCGGTCGAGATCGTGAACGATCCGAGCGCGAGCCAGAAGAGGCGCTTGTCCATGGCGGGATGTCCTTAGTTCAAAAGTTATTGAACAATTGGACATAACAGGGCATCATGTCAATGAAGCCAGGGAAAAATAGCTGAACCTTCCTGACAGCCCTGTGTCAGCACAGGCCGGGCGGGGTTCGCGCGAGACGGAGAAAGGCCACGTGGAGCCAACAATGATGGATGCGTTGAAATCGGACCCGACTGTGCTTAGTTTCGAGCCATGACCTTGCCACACCCCAATACGGACCAGATCAGCCTGCCGATCGTGCTTGGCGTGCTCGGCGACCCGACGCGGCTTGCCATCGTGCGCTATCTCGCCAGCAAGCAGGGCGTGCCGCTGAACTGCAGCCAGTTCCTCGATTTCGGCTCGAAGACCAATCTGAGCTACCACCTCGCCAAATTGCGCGAGGCCGGCGTCACCCGCGCCGAGGTGGTCGGCACCAACCGCATGATCACACTGCGCCGCGCCGATCTCGACGCCCGCTTCCCCGGCCTGCTCGACAGCGTCATCGCCGCCGCCGGCGACGATCCCGCACTGCCGGCGGTTGGCGGCCACGATATCGAAGTGCACGCCCGACCCTGAAGGACTTGGGTTCCTCGCCCACGAACGTGGGGAAAAGGAAAAGCGGCGTCACACAGGAGCTTCCCGAAATGCGCATCGCCGTCCTCGCCGATATCCACGGCAATGTGCTGGCGCTCGACGCCGTGCTTGACGACCTGCGCCGGCGCGGCGGCGCCGACCTGACCGTCAATCTCGGCGACAGCGTTTCCGGCCCGCTATGGCCGCGCGAAACGATGGAACGGCTGCAGGCGCTGAACCTGCCGACGGTGCGCGGCAACCACGACCGCCGTGTTGCCGCCGACCCCGCTGATGACACCATGTGGCCCTCCGACGTCTATGCGCAGGAGCGGCTGACCGAGGCACAGCGCCAGGTGCTGTTCGCCCAGCCGTTGACGCTGGAGATCGCACCCGGAATCATCGCTTTCCACGCCCGTCCCGACCATGACGAGAAATATCTCACTGATACGATCGTCAATGGCCAGCTGGTACGCGCGCCGCTGACGGCGATCCGGCGGCGGCTGAAGGCGCTCGACCCGGCTTGCCGCATCGCGCTGTGCGGCCACAGCCACCGCGCGGAACTGATCCGCGTCCCCGACGGTCCCGTCATCTTCAATCCGGGCAGCATCGGCTGCCCTGCCTATGACGATTCCACGCCGCCGGCGCATGTCTCCGAGCAGGGCTCGCCGCATGCGCGCTACGGCATTGTCACCCTGGGCAGCAACGGCCAGCCCGACGGCTTCGAGGCCATCGCCGTCGACTACGACCACGAGGCGGCCGCCAGGCAGGCCGAACAAGCGGGCCGGCCGGAATGGGCTCACGCGCTCAGAACCGGGTTCATGCCCCTGCCCGGCTGAAGGCTGGCGAAACGGCGGCCCGAATTTTCGGGCTTACATGGCGCCGCGTCGTCCCTTATAAAACCGGCCGGGCTTGCGGCGGGCTCGATCCGCCGCGGCACGGTATCAGCGCACGGCCAAACGATGAGGCGCACAGTTACGCTCCGAACAATCCTCCATGCGCTGATTGCTGCTCCGCTGCTGATGACGGCGTGGCCTGTGATTGCCCCCGCTATGGCTGAAGAGATGGCCCAAGAGGCGCCGGAGCTCGTCATCTCCGTCGTTACCGGCCTGGCGCCGGACGACCTTCTCAAGGTCCGCACCACCGCATCGCCGGTCGCCACGGTCGAGGCGCGGCTGAGCAGTGGCGACATGGTCACCAATCTCGGCTGCAACGACATCAACGGCTACAAATGGTGCAAGGTCGAGAGCACGGGCAAGGAGAAGCTGAGCGGCTGGGCGCCGGCGCGCTATCTCATCCCCCTCAATCCGAACCCCTATGTCGAAGGTGAGCCAAGACCGGCCGGTGCGCCGGTGGTTGCCTCCACCGGCAGTGGGGCCGAGCAGGCCTCGGCACCGGACCAATCGCAGGCCACCGGCTCAGCCGACAGCGCGCCGGTCGCACCGCCCGACCTGACGGCGCGGCTTGGCGGCGCCGGTCCGGCAGCCGAAAGCACGCCGAAATCGCCAGAGGAAATCGGCCACGCCGCCATGCAG
>NZ_RZPB01000503.1:0-4564 GCF_003998535.1 Mesorhizobium sp. M7A.F.Ca.AU.002.02.1.1
AAATGCTTGAGCGTCGCATGCGCCACACCCTTGGCGTAGCGCTGCATGGCCGCCGTCAGCACATAGAGGCCCGGCTCCTCGGTGATCGGTTCGTCGATGATCTCCTGCCAGCGGCCGAAGCGCACCTGCACATGCGATTTCATCGCATGGTAGCCTTCCACCGTCTGCGTGAGCTTTGGCCGGCCCTGGATGGCGACCACGTCGCGCGCGACCAGGCTGCGCACCCTGTCGGCGGCCCACAGTGCAGACTGGTGCTGGCCCGACAACATGCAGGTGAACATCATCAGATGCAGATCGTGGCAGCAGCCGAGCAAATAATAGGTCGGCTCGTCGGCATAGGCGAGATAGAGGTCGTTGGCGCGCACCGCCTTTTCGCTGGCGCGTTTTGCTTTCTCATACTCGCCGCACAGCACATAGATGTGCCCCGGCATGTGGTTCATATGCCCGGCATCGGGGCACATCTCGCCGAGCAGATCCGCTGACCGCATGCCGCGCTCCGGCATGGTGGACATTTCCAGGAGATGGATGTGCAGGTGGACGATCGCCGGATGTTGTGCTGCGCCGGCCTCATCGGCAAGCCGGATCGACCGCTCGCAGACGTCGAGCGCCTCGACGACATCGGAATTCGGCGCCGGCGCGCCGGTCTTGAGGTTCCACAGCCGCCGCACCGTGCGCATCATCAGTGCTTCGACCAGCAGTGCCATCACATCATGGTCATCGGGAAAGTCCCGATACACAAGCCGCATCGCGGCGGCATAGGCGTCATCCCAACGTTCGAATTCCTCCAGGCTCACCCGGTGTGGCTTCTGGAAGCGGGCGGCCAGCGCCTCGATCAGCCGCTTCTCGATCTCACTGGCGGAAGCCGCATTGGCCCTGGCCAGTTGGACATGCTCGAAGCAGCGTTTGGTCGCGCTGTCGGCCTCGGCCTCGCCATGCTCCTTCCAGGTCAGATTGTAGAAAGGTCCAGCGGCATAGGCGATGCCCCAGTGAACCATCGCGCAGTGAGGATCCGTCTCCAGCGCCTTCTCAAAACACTTGATGCCTTCCTCATGGTTGAAGCCGTAGCACCAGTTAAGGCCAATATCGAACCAACGCTGGGTTTCTGTCGAGCGAGTGGAGATGGGGCGGCGGTAGGTGCCGAGGTCGAAGCGGTCCATGTCGTCTCATTTCAATTCTGATTGCCAGCGAGCCAGCTCTGGTCAGACTCCTTCGCCATCAATGTGTGCCGAAACTGGCAGGCATGGCAAACGCAACGAGTGCCATCGCTGCTTGCATTGGAGACTATCGCCGCCCTTAGCCGGTCTCTTCGGGCACCGTTTCATTTTGCCAGCCGGCTAGCTCAGGCAGGTCGTCAAGCCAGCTTTTCTCGGTCATCAAGGCATCGCCGGCCTGCGGAGCAGCCTCGGTGGCGTTTTGAATGAGCCAGTCCATCCACTTCCGATAGGCAGCCGGGGTCAACTCGGGCGGCAGCACCTTGGCCTTGGCCAGCATGCGTTTGCGGAAACTCACCTGCCTGCGGAGTTTCGTCGTCGTGAATTTGATGGTCTTGCCTTGATATTCGACCGTCCAGCGCCCGTCGCCGTGGCTGGCGAGCCTGTCGATGGCGAAGCCGCTATCCACCGGCCTATCCCGCCAAGGAAGCTCGACGGCATTCTTCCTCAGATCGACTGCCCATCGCCTGTAGTTGGTCCCGGCACGCTGGGGCGGCAGCACCCCTGTCTGTTCGAGCATTTTCCTGCGGAAGGTCGGCTGCTTCTTAAGCTGGCCTGTCGTCAGCTCGATGCGATGCCCGCGGAATTCGACGTGCCAGCGGATCCTGCCATTGCCGAAATACTTGACCAGCCTGTCGATGACGAATTCGTCGTCGGAGAGCGTCACGCAGCCTTGGCTGATGCGTTCGAGAAGGAATCGGCTGTCACTGACCATTACGCGTTTGCTCCATGCTCCTCGATGTAGCAGAGGCCGGGTGCCGGGAGTGGAGCGCGACCGGAATCGGCCTCGGCTTCATCGAAGGAAATCACGCAGCCGAAGCGGCCTACAGGAAGGCAGGGTAAGTGACGACACGGCGCGCGATGCGGCGAACGCCGGAATAAATATGCCGGCTCGTTGGATCGACTGGTGTTGCGGCGGTGTCTTGAATTTCACGCTTGGCGCGTTCGACGGGGTCGCTGGTACAGCACTCCACTCGCTTAATCTGGTGCCATCTGGCAATTGGGGCCAATCCATTTATTTGCCGAAGTATCGAGTTCATTGTCCATGTCGGAGGCGCTGCATACAGGATACCGATCATCACCGCGCCGAGCCATACTTAAGGACTTATACCGGCGAAGGAGTGCATCGTGATCTTGGGGCTGTTGGCCTTGTCGCTGCGACGAAAGCTTCATCATGCAATTGGCAAAAGCATCCGTGCCTTGTTTAAAACCAAAGCCGGTACACTGCGCCTTGTCTTCCGCAGTCTGGGTTTGACTGGCATTCCCCTTGTCTGTCGTGCAGCCAACCAAGAAAGTAACGAACATCAGAAATCCGATGAAGACCAAAGCGCGCATTCCGTTCTTCCTTCGATAATTTCGATCCTTTGACGATCCTATAAATGTCACCCCGCCGCAACCCACCATAGCTGGAATCCCGTCAGGTGGTCGCCAGGGAGCATTTCACGATGATGAGCGTTGGTGATTGTTTTGATCGAGAGAAGAGGAGTGGCTGGGGAACCTGGATTCGAACCAGGACTAACGGAGTCAGAGTCCGTGGGTCTACCGTTAACCTATTCCCCAGCAGGCACGATCTTGAATATCACGATAAACGTGAAAACCGTGCGGGCCGAGCGGGCAAGCCGCTGTGAGCGCTGCCTTGTAGCCGCCAGCGGAAAATAGTCAAGCCTGCTCTGTGCGTCAATGGCACGTTTCGACAGGACGCCACACTGCAGATGCCGGCGCGCGGCGCCCAGTCCTATTCCACGCCTCAAGGCTCCGTCCGGCTGAACTGCGAGCGTTCGAAGAACAGCACGATGCCCAGGCCCAGAATCAGCGGGACGATCAGGTAGAACAGCCGGAACACCAGCAGCGCCGCCAGCACGCCGACCGGATCCATGTCCGACAGGCCGGCGAGGAACACCACCTCGAACACGCCGAGTCCGCCCGGCGCATGCGAGATCTGCGCGATCGAGAAGGAGACGAGGAAGACGCCCAGTATGACGAAGTAGCCGGGATTGTGGGCCGCGGGCAGGGCGAAGAAGATGATCGCGGCGGCGGCCAGCAGTTCGATCGGGCCGATCAGCAACTGCCGGGCGACGATCGGCAGCGCCGGATAATGCAGCTGAAAGCTGGCGATCTTCAGCGGGCGCAGATGCAGCCAGCTGCCGAAGATATAGGCGGCGACGAGCAGCAGCATCGCGATACCGGCCGCTTCGGACAGGCCATGATGGGCGATGCCGGAAAATCGGTCGAGTATCTCAGGCTCGAACACCAGAACGAGGCCCGAGGCCAAAATCGTCGACAGCACGAAGGTGATCCAGCAGACCGCCACCAGCACGCCGACATCCTGTCCGGTCAGGCCCCTGGTACCGTAGGCGCGGTAGCGGATGACGGCGCCCGAGAACACCGAACCGCCAATGTTGTGCGACAGCGCATAGGTGGTGAAGGAGCACAGCGTGACGAACAGCCACGACACGCGCTTGCCGATATGCAGAAGCGCGATGTGGTCGTAGCCGGCGAGCGAAGCATAGGCGATGATCGAACTCAGCGCGGCAAGAACCCAGCCGCGGGTCGGAATGGCAGCGATGCCGTCCCAGACATCGTCGAGCGAAATGCCGCGCAGTTCGTGCCAGAGCAGCAGCAGCGAGAAGATCACCGCCGCGATGCCGACGACCGGCCAGAAATAGCGTCTCCAGTTCATTGCCTGACTGCCATGCGTTGCGGGGTCCGCTTCCTTTCGTGGCTGGTGGGAGGCCGGCTGCGCCGGATTCTTCCGCTCATTTCAGAAATGCCTCATCGAAGCCGGCTATTCAACCGCGAACCCTTGTCGCAGCGGCGGCCGGCAAGATTTGTCCGTGGGGCGCCCGAAAGAGATGCCGGCAGGCGTTGCGCCGGCAACTGCGGCGTGCGGATTCATCACGCGGCCGCGCCGGAACGGCGGTCAGCGGCCTGCCGGTAAAATTCGGCATGCGGCTCTTGGTGATCGGGCACGGCGCTGTTAGTCTGGCGACAACTTAAAACACTGAAGCGCCTGCTGCGTCCATCATAGGTTCGCGCGGCGCCGGAAGGAACGACAGTGGAAGACCACGATACCGGCGCCGGCGCGCCGGAGGTGGGCGTGTCCAGCTCTTCCCAGCGGTCGGCTGACCCGGGGAACGCAAGCTGGCAGCAACGCCGCCCGACGGAGCTCCGCTCGGCAGACGGGCAGGCGGGCGACGCACCCCACAAAGGCAAGCCCAAGAAGCGGCGCAAGCGAAGGCGCGGGCGCAAGGTTTTTGCGCGCGACGAAGCGCGTCCCGCGGAGAATCGATCGCCGGCGCCAGGCAAAACCGGTGCCCCGGCGGCGGAGGCCCACAGACCGGCGGAAGCGGTGG
>NZ_RZPB01000504.1:0-4539 GCF_003998535.1 Mesorhizobium sp. M7A.F.Ca.AU.002.02.1.1
AACTTGCGCAGGATCCGCGTCAGATAGGCGGCATCGACACGCAATTGTCTCGATATTTCGGAGGCCGCCGGGCCATTCTCGAGCCGAAAAGCCCCAACCAGGAAACCTCGCTCGCCGGCGATTTCGGCGGAAGCCGGGTTGCTGCGGTGACCCAGTTCGAACAGCACGCGCGCCTCGGTCAAAGTGAATGCACTTTGTGTCAGCGTCTCGTCGAGAAGGCCGACAGTGCGCGTGTAGAAGCGATTGAAGCGCCGGACATCGGCCACCAATGCGTTGCGTTCGTCCAACATTTGCGGCCAGCTCCTAATAAAGCAGTTCCATTTTCCTAAATTAGTGGACTGAGTCAATTAAATTCAAGGCCAGAAGGCCAGCTAAAGCCGGAAGGCCCAGCTATTGCGTCCGCGCGCAGGTTGCATTCCTCAGGCCGTGCGCCAGATTCAAAACGAGACAGGCTTGGAGAGATTCATGGCTGGTCATCGCAGGAAAGTGCACGCACGCGTCTACGGTAACGTGCAAGGCGTCGGCTTCAGAGCCTGGGCCCGGGATGAGGCCACGGGCCTTGGTCTTGCGGGCTGGGTTTGCAATGAAGCGGACGGGTCCGTAACGGCCGAGATCGCAGGCCTCGATGAGGAGGTCTCGACAATGATCGAGCGCCTCTGGAAAGGGCCGGCCGGGGCTTTGGTTTCCAAGGTCGACGTCGAGGAGTTGGAGGCAGACAACGCCTCTGTTGGGTTCAGAATCGTGGCATGAAGGCGGATTTGGATTGAGCGCCTTGAATTAATTAAACGTTCGTTTTATTATTGCTCCGCAGAGGAGCTGACATGGCACGCACCGCCGGGTCTGATGGCGAAAAGACCGAAGCGACCATTCGTGAGGCGGCGGTCAATCTGATCGCGCGTTTTGGCTACGAGGCGATGTCGATGCGACAGCTCGCCGCCGAGGTCGGCGTACAGGCGGCCGCACTCTACCGCTACTTTCCGACCAAGGAAGAGCTTCTGTTCACGCTGATGCGCGAGCACATGGAAGGTTTGACCGAAGCGTGGGAAACAGCTCGCCCGGTTAATGCGGATCCCGTGCAGCGGCTTTCGGCCTATGTCGAAAACCACATCACTTTCCACATCGAGCGACGGCACGCCACGCATGTGTCGAACATGGAATTGCGCAGCCTGTCGCCGGAAAGGCTGACGCAGATCCTGCGCATGCGCACTGCCTACGAGAAGGAGCTGCGCACCATCCTGCGCGACGGCGCCGAGACGGGCACCTTCAGCATCGACGACACCGGGCTGACCGCCATGGCGCTGATCCAGATGATGACCGGCGTCATCGTCTGGTTTCGGCCGGGCGAACGGCTGTCGATCGCTGAAGTGACCACAACATATCTTTCAATGACAATGCGGCTCGTCGGCGCGAAGATCGACGCCTACGGCGCCGCGCGTCCCTTCGGACGCGCAAAGGACGCTGCAGCATTTTGATTCGCGCATGATCCCTTTCCGAAATCAAAGTCGATTTTCGAGGTCATGCGCAGGGAGGAGAAAAATGTACACCAACACGCTCAGCTTCGGGCATGACGAAGAGATCGAGGCGCTGCGCGACATGGTGCGGCGCTTTGCCCAGGACCGGATCGCGCCGATCGCCGCCGACATCGATCGCTCGAACGAATTCCCGGCGCATCTGTGGGGCGAATTCGGTGCGCTCGGCCTGCTCGGCATCACCGCCGACCCCGATTTCGGCGGCAGCGGCATGGGCTATCTCGCCCATGTGATCGCCGTCGAGGAGATTTCGCGCGCTTCGGCCTCGGTCGGCCTCTCCTACGGTGCCCATTCCAACCTCTGCGTCAACCAGATCAACCGCTGGGCGACGCAGGCGCAGAAGGAAAAATACCTGCCGCCGCTGTGCTCGGGCGAGCGAGTCGGCGCGCTGGCGATGTCGGAATCCGGCGCCGGCTCGGACGTCGTCTCGCTGAAGCTGCGCGCCGAAAAGCGCAATGACCGCTACGTGCTCAACGGCACCAAGATGTGGATCACCAACGGGCCGGACGCCGAGACGCTGGTGGTCTATGCCAAGACGGATCCGGACCAGAAATCGCGCGGCATCACCGCCTTCATCGTCGAGAAGGCTTTTGCCGGATTTTCCGTGGCGCAAAAGCTCGACAAGCTCGGCATGCGCGGCTCCAACACCGGCGAGCTGGTGTTTAGGGATGTCGAGGTGCCCTTCGACAACGTGCTGCATGAGGAAGGGCGCGGCGTCGAAGTGCTGATGTCTGGCCTAGACTATGAGCGCACGGTGCTTGCCGGCGGCCCGATCGGCCTGATGGCGGCGTGCCTCGACGTGGCAATCCCCTATGTGCATGAGCGCAAGCAGTTCGGACAGGCGATCGGCGAGTTCCAACTGGTGCAGGGCAAGCTGGCCGACATGTACACGACGCTGAATGCCGCGCGCGCCTATGTCTATGCCGTCGCCGCCGCCTGCGATCGTGGCCAGACGACGCGCAAGGATGCCGCCGGCTGCGTGCTGTTTGCCGCCGAGAAGGCGACGCTGATGGCGCTCGACGCCATCCAGCTGCTTGGCGGCAACGGCTACATCAACGACTATCCAACCGGCCGCCTGTTGCGCGATGCCAAGCTCTACGAGATCGGCGCCGGCACCAGCGAAATCCGCCGCTGGCTGATCGGCCGCGAGATCATGGCGGAGGGGGTGTAGGTATGGCCACGTTGCAAACCCAGATCTCCCCCTCCTCCGAAACCTTCCGTGCCAACGCCGAGCGCATGCGGGCGCTGGTCGCCGACATTGCGGAAAAGGCCGCCACCGTCGAGCTCGGCGGTTCGGAGGAAGCGCGTGAGCGCCATGTCTCGCGCGGCAAGCTTCTGCCGCGCGAGCGCCTTGCGCAATTGCTGGATGTCGGCTCACCCTTCCTCGAGATCGGCCAGTTCGCGGCATGGTCGATGTATGGCGAGGAGATCTCTTCGGCCGGCATGATCGCCGGCATCGGCCGCGTCGAAGGCACCGAGGTGATGGTCGTCGTCAACGACGCCACCGTGAAGGGCGGCACCTATTATCCGCTGACCGTGAAGAAGCATTTGCGGGCGCAGGAGATCGCACTGCAGAACAATCTTCCCTGCATCTACCTCGTCGACAGCGGCGGCGCCAATCTGCCCAACCAGGAGGAGGTGTTTCCCGACCGCGAGCATTTCGGCCGCATCTTCTACAACCAGGCCAACATGTCGGCATCAGGCATTCCGCAGATCGCCTGCGTCATGGGTTCGTGCACGGCGGGCGGCGCCTATGTGCCGGCAATGTCCGACGAGACGATCATGGTGCGCAATCAGGCAACCATCTTCCTCGGCGGCCCGCCGCTGGTGAAGGCGGCGACGGGCGAGGATGTCAGTGCCGAGGATCTCGGCGGTGCGGATGTGCACACCAGGCTTTCCGGTGTTGCCGACCACTATGCGCTGGACGACGACCATGCCCTCGCCATCTGCCGGCGCATCGTCAAGAACCTGAATCGGAACAAGACTGTAAGCCTGAACTCTAGGAGAGCGATTCCGCCGCTTCATCCGGCGGATGAACTTTATGGCATCGTGCCGACCGACCTGCGCCAGCCCTATGACGCGCGCGAGGTCATCGCGCGCGTCGTCGACGGTTCCGAATTCGACGAGTTCAAGCAGAATTACGGCACCACGCTGATCACCGGCTTTGCCCATCTCCATGGCGTGCCGGTCGGCATCATCGCCAACAACGGCGTGCTGTTTTCCGAAAGCGCGCTGAAGGGCGCGCACTTCATCGAACTGTGCTGCCAGCGCAAAATTCCATTGGTCTTCCTGCAGAACATCACCGGCTTCATGGTCGGTCGAAAATATGAAGCAGGCGGCATCGCCAAGGATGGCGCCAAGCTGGTGATGGCGGTTGCCACCGCCAGGGTGCCGAAGGTGACTGTCATCATCGGCGGTTCGTTCGGCGCCGGCAATTACGGCATGTGCGGCCGCGCCTATTCACCGCGCTTCCTGTGGATGTGGCCGAACGCCCGCATCTCGGTGATGGGCGGCGAACAGGCGGCAACGGTGCTTGCCATGGTCAAACGCGAAGGCATCGAGCGCAAGGGCGGAGAATGGAGCGCCGAGGAAGAGGCGAAATTCAAGAAGCCTATCCTGATGAAATACGAGCATGAGGGCCATCCGCTCTATTCGTCCGCACGCCTCTGGGACGACGGTATCATCGATCCTGCAAAGACGCGCGACGTGCTGGCGCTCAGCCTGTCGGCCGCGCTCAACGCCGAAATCGAGGACACGCGCTTTGGCGTGTTTCGGATGTGAGAATGGACGGTCAACTTCGACAGCCAAACGGCGGAACTATACCGGCAGGCCGTTGCTGCCGTGTGAAAAGGCTGAACTGTATGGACCAAGCGATTGGTCAGTATAGGCGGCTTCGAATCTCAAACAGTGAACTGGCGGGGGGACAAAATATTCGCTACTGTTTATCCAGCATGGGGCAATGGGGACGGGCTGGAAATGAAACTGAAATATTGCCAGGGAACGGCTGCTT
>NZ_RZPB01000505.1:0-4521 GCF_003998535.1 Mesorhizobium sp. M7A.F.Ca.AU.002.02.1.1
GGCCGACATAGTCGGACTTGGTCGTGTCGAGGCCGGAGTTTGCGCCGACATTCACCAAATCCGGCGCGGCGAACGAATTCTCGCCGCCAATCTGATAGGATTGGCCGAAAATGGCATTGGTGCCCCAGCCATTGTTGTAGGAGCCGGAATAGCGGAAGCCGACATTGGCGCGCGAACCGCCTTCGACGCGGTCGTAGCCGGAGAACTTGTCGCGTTCGAACAAGGTGGTCGCATCGAAGACCATGCTTTGGGCGTCTTCGTTAGGCACTGAGAGGCCGCCGACATATTGCTCGTTCGGACGCATGAAGACCTGTGCCATCGGTTCGATGACATGGCTGGACCCGCTGGCCATGGAAAACAGCACCGGCCAACGCATCTCAAGCCCGGCGGTTGCCATGTAACGGGCAAATGACGAGCGCATGTCGTCCTGCTCGCCCAAATGCGTCGCCATTCTGTCGATCGCGTCCAGCGAAGCCGACGACGCGTTGAGGTAGTCGACGTCGCCCTGCAGCGCGAGCAACGGCGTCAGCACCAGCCCGCCATCGGTGACGAAGCTCCGCTTCCACTCGGCCTCGGCGGTGAGACGGCCCGATTCGCCTTCAATGCCGCGGACGCGCTGCGTGGGAGTGAGGGCATTGTAGGGCTCGACGAAGGTCTCATCGACATCGTCGCGGCGGATGACACGCGCGTTGACATTGAGCGATAGCTGGCCGCCGGCCACCGACGCATCAGGAATATAGGCGTAGTCGAGCGACGGCAGCACCCAGGGCTGTTGTCCGCTTCGCGCAGAGGCGTTGTCGTCAGGTGTATCTTCCTGCACATCGAAATGCATGGCGCGCACGTCGAAATAGTTGCGGCCGTTGAGACCCGTCAAGTAGACCGACGACTGGTGGACGCTGCTATTGTACTTTTCGATGCCGTAGGTGTTCGAGAAATTCTTGTCGGTCTGCAGCAGCACGTCCCAGCCGAAGTTCCAGCGTGAGTTGATGGCGAACTGCCCCTGGGTACCCATCATGCCGCGGAATTTGTTGGGATCGCCGGCGCTGCCCGAATTGACGTTGTGGCCAGAGCTGGAGGGGAAGGCAGTGGTGTCGAGGAAAGCGTCGGGATTCTGCTGGTGTATCCCGGCGATCTTCAAGCTGTACTCGCCATTGTTGAAGCGCTGACGCCACTCGGCCTCACCGAGGAAACCCTGCTTGGTATAGCCGGTGCCGGTGACGGTCAGGTCGTAGGTCGGCGCCAATGCAAGATAATAGGGGACTTTCACGCCGACGCCGAGATCGCTCTTGTAGATGATGCTCGGGATCAGGAAGCCGCTCTTGCGCTTCACCGTCGGGTCGGCAATTTCGAATGCAGGCAGATAGGCAAGCGGAAAACCGAAGAACTCGAAATTCGCATTCTCGAAGCGAACCGTCTTCTTCTCGCCGTTCCAGATGATCTTCTTGGCCTTGACGCGCCAGGTCGGCGCTTTGTCCGGCTTATCCTCGCACGGCTCGCAGGCGGTGTAGACGCCATTGTGGAAGGTGGTCAGCACGCCGCCCATGCGTTCGGCGCTTTCGGCGGCGAAATAGGCCTTGTCGATGGTTTCGACCCGCAACGCGTTGACGAAGCCGTCGGCGAAGTCATCGGTGATGTCGATATGCTGCGAATTGATCTTGGTACCGTCGCTGTTGATGACTTCGACGTTACCGCTTGCGACCATTCGCTTGGTGTTGCGGTTGTACTCGACCCGCTGGGCGACAAGGCGATTGCCACCATAGTCGATCTGCACGCCGCCAACGGCGGTCACGGTCTGGTTGTCGTTGTTATAGACCAGCGTGTCGGCCGCCAGCAGCATTTGCGAGCCGGACGGAACCGATGTCGCCATGTCGCCGACGTCCTGCGCAAGCGCCGGTGCCGGAACGGCGTAGGCAAGCACGCACGCCAAGGCGGTCGCCGCATAGAGGCGCGCCAAACCGGCCTGCCTGTTGCTGGGCAAAAACGCCTCCCTCACTAGCCGTCTTCCTTGTATAGCAGGAAAGTCACCCCGAAGAACATAGCCACCATGACCGGTACCCAGGCGGCTACGACAGTCGGCACGAACCCCGCCACGCCGAATGCCTTCACCAGAACCGAAACGACATAAAGCAGAAAGCCAGCGATGATGCCACCCAGAATCATCGTCGCCGACTGCCCCATCCTAGCAAATCGCATTGAAACCGTTGCCGCGATCAGCGTCATGGCGACGAGAAGGAACGGCAACGCCACGAGCGAATCAAACTGCATGGCAAAGGCATTTGCCTTGAGGCCGAAGGAGCGGGCAACCTCGATCTTTCCGGGCAGGTCGTAGAAGGGGATGGTTTCCGGGCGCGCCAGCCGCTCTTGCACGAATTCGGGCTTCAGATTGGTCGGTACGCGATCGGTTGCCGATGCCTGGATCGTGCCGTTCTGGAACGTCTTGACGTCCTGCAATTCCCAATAGCCGTCGCGCAGGAAGGCACGGGCAGCATCCTTGCGCTCGACGATGTTGCCTTGCGGGTCGAGAATGAAGAATACGACATCGGCCATTTCCAGGCCCTGGTTCAGGATGGCCCGCGCACCGATGATGGTGTCCCCCGAACTGGTTTTCTGCCGGATCCAGGGCGCGGCATCGGCCGAGACCGTATTCGATTTGCCGGAACGCAGCTGGGTTTCGATCTGCTCGGACCAGGAGAATGCGTGCGCGGCGAGCGGATTGATGACGCCAACCGACAGGACGCCGAACAGCAAGGCTCCGATACAGCAGGGCAAGAGGAACTGCCAGGCGGAAACACCGGCGGAACGCGCGATGACCAGCTCGTAGCGCCGGTTCAGCGACACCAGCGTCGCCATCGCCGAGAAGAGACCGACGAACGGCACCGTCTGCAGCATGATCATCGGCATGCGGAGGCCTGAAATGGCTACCGCCGTGCCGTAGGTGAAGCCGGGCAGGCCGGTGGTGCGGCCGGACAGCTCGGTGAAATCGATCAGGAACACCAGCGCCAGGAGGCCGATGAAGAACCAGATGGTGATCGTCACGTAGCGGAAGAAGAAATAGCGGCCCAGTGTCCAGCCCATCAGCCGACCCCTTGCCCTGATGTGCCGCGCCTGGACAAACGCAATTTGAAAGCATTCCAGCTGTCAGCGATGCGCGAGGCGAAGTTTGTCATCCAGTCCGCCCAGGTCACGGGCAGTTCCAGTGTCCGGTTCGAGACGATGAACCAGATCGCCACCGCGGAAGCCACGATCGGCACACCATAGACCATATAGGCATATTGCGGGATCTCATCCGCCTTGCTGGCGGCGAAAAAGCCCAGCCAACGCACGAACAGCGATATCGTGATCGCCGTGATCAGCGGATTGACGCGCGCCTCGCGGTGCGAGCGCGCATCCCCGGCGACCGCAAGCGCGATCAGCGCGAAAACCATGGAATAGGTCCATTCCGAGAACCGCTGGTTGACTTCGGCCCGGTATTCGTAGGGGCTCTGCTGATAATACTTGTCGTTGGCGCTCGGGTTGAGCAGGTACTGCGTCGTCTGGTCCTTGGGCAGGAGCGTCACCGCTGAAGCCGCCGCCATGAAGGCCGACATGTCGAAGGCATAGGAGGTGAAGCGGATGACGGAGAGATCGCCGGTCAGCGTTTTGCGATGGATGACGCCGTCATTCATCATCAGCACCTTTTCACCGCCGCGTTCGATGATGCTGCCGGTCTTGGCGTAGTAGACGAGGTTGACGCCTTCTTCGCGCGAATCGGCGACGAAAATGCCGCCCAGCCGATTGTTGGGAAGGCGCTCGCCGACCTGCAGGAACAACCCGTCGTCGATCTTGCGGAAGGTACCTTCCTGGATGATCAGCGACAACAGATCCGCGCGTGACGATGCCACCAGGGCCCGGTTCTTCTGCCGTGCGTAAGGATCGATGCCGTTGTCGACGGCAAAGGAAAAAACGGCTGCGGCGAGCGCCAGCAACATGATCGGCCGCACGATCGTCCAGCGCGAGGCTCCCGCGGCGTTGACGACGGCAAGTTCGGAATCCGAATTCATGACGCTGAGTGTCTGTGCGACCGCCACCACCAGCGCAAAAGGCACTACGATCGGGATGATGGACGGAAGGATGAGGGCGGCGACTTCGAAGAAGGTCAGCGCCGATTGGCCGCTGTCGGTGACCAGATCGATCTTTGCCAGCACCTGCGTCGTCCATACGATCGCCAGCGTCCACACAAGAGCGGCCATGAAGACCACGAAAGCGCGGCGCATGATGTAGCGTTCAACGACCTTCATGAAGGCTTTTCTCGATTTTTTCGAACGGCATCATGCCGCCGAACAAGGTAGCTGTCCGGCAGCGCCTGCACAACTGGCTCATCAGATGGTCTATCCGGGTTCTGTCCCACATCACGCCCCCCGGCTGGGCGGAGTGTCGGCGGGAATGGATAAGAAAGGGCGAACATCGATGGTTAACAACAAGTTGCGGCAAAAAGCGGGGCCGTGCCGCGACGAATCGTCATCGATTCCATAGGTCATATGG
>NZ_RZPB01000506.1:0-4511 GCF_003998535.1 Mesorhizobium sp. M7A.F.Ca.AU.002.02.1.1
GTGCGGCGATGCGCATTTCCTGGGCGCGGCGAATCATGGCGGCGAAGGCCCAGAACAGGATGACGGGCACGATGGCCGCGACGGCGAGGCCGATCAGTTCCGGACGGGCAAGGAACTGGTCGAGCGTGCGGATTCTCCAGATGCTCGGTCCGAAAAGCAGATTGGCCAAACCACCGGCACCGGCGAACCAGGCGAGCGAAACGAAGGCGACGACCCAGTAAATGGTGTTCGAGGCACGCCTGTTGAGGCTGTGCAGGAGCGTCTTGTAATCCTTCTGGCGATCGTCATTGGCCGGCGCGAAACCTGCGGGCTGGGCGCCATTGCGCGGTTCCACGGGGCGCAATTCGGCAGGTTTGGCCTTGGGCGCGGGTTTCGCGGCCTGGTTTTGGTTGACCACCGGCTCCGGGTTCTGTTCCGGCTTATGATTGCGTCCCTCGCGCGCCAGCTCGTCGGCCGCCTGGGATATCTGCGCTTCAAGATCCTCCATCGAAGCCGCGATATCGAGGTCGCCGCTGCCGATCTCATTGCTGAGGTCGAGATCGAGCGCCTTTTCCAGTTCCCTGGCCACTTCGCTGTCGAGAGTTCTCGTCGTCGGTTTCTTTGCCATGCCTTCGCTACCCTGTACTAGCTGCCGCGGGCTTATAATTCTGTTTGTCTTGCCCCGCGCAGGAGGCTGAAAATGGACCCCTCGTATCGTAATGACACAGGGGGGTAAAGAAAACATGCATTCCGCGGGATACGTAAAACTTTAAATATAAGGTTAACGGAACTGTGATTTGGACGCCGCTTTGGCAACATTTTTCCGGGCCATTCATTAACCCGTTGTCCATTGGATTCGCCTAGGTTTTTGGGCGAGTCGAAGAAACGGAGTTCGAGTTCATGCGTGGCGAAAGCGGCATCGCCTTCTCAATGCCCGGGGGAGATGTATCCGGACCAAGACGGTCACGGCCGGTCGATTTGGCACACCTTGCCCGCCAGACAATGGGTGACCGCAGCCTTGAGCAAGAGGTTCTGGCGCTATTTGTACAGCAGGCGCTGTCCGTGCGTGACAGAATAGTCGACGCCGATATCAAGGACCGGCTTCTGCTCGCCCATGGATTAAAGGGTTCGGCACGGGGCGTGGGCGCCTTTGCCATCGCCGATTGCGCCACCGAGATCGAGCACCGGCCGGAAGACGGCCAGACGCTCAAGCGGCTTGGTACGCTGATCGACGAAGTGCGCGATTTCATCGCCGCCATCAACCGCTGAATCCGCGCCGAATCCGATTTGCGGAAAAACGTCATCGGGCGGCGCTTTCATGCGGCAGTTGACTTGTCAGCCGGAGTGATTATCTCGGCTGCAACTCCCTTCAGGTGACAAATGACCAAGCTGACTTTCATTGCCCATGACGGCACGC
This sequence comes from Mesorhizobium sp. M7A.F.Ca.AU.002.02.1.1, assembly GCF_003998535.1. Taxonomy (NCBI): domain Bacteria; kingdom Pseudomonadati; phylum Pseudomonadota; class Alphaproteobacteria; order Hyphomicrobiales; family Phyllobacteriaceae; genus Mesorhizobium; species Mesorhizobium sp. M7A.F.Ca.AU.002.02.1.1. The sequence continues at coordinate 1,397 of NZ_RZPB01000506.1, forward strand.
ATTTCGACATGGACGCCGAGAACGGCTCTACGGTCATGGAGAACGCGATCCGCAACGCCGTGCCCGGGATCGAAGCCGAATGCGGCGGTGCCTGCGCCTGTGCCACCTGTCACGTCTATGTCGACGAAGCCTGGACGGCTGAAGTCGGCGAGCCGGAAGCGATGGAAGAGGACATGCTGGACTTCGCCTACGACGTCCAGCCCAACTCGCGCCTGTCATGCCAGATCAAGGTCCGCGATGCGCTTGACGGCTTGGTCGTGCGGGTGCCTGCCCGCCAGGGATAAGCGCAACCTTTTTGCCAACTGATTTTTCCCGCTGTGGCTTGGCAGCGGGGCGATGGTCATGCAGTGTCCTGCTGTTTCACCACAGCGCCGCGCGTCCTCTTGGACGCGCAACGGACGCTGTAGCACTTTTATTTGCGCATGATCCTTTCCGAAAATCGTTCCGATTTTCGGGGTCATGCGCAGCGAGGCACAGGCATGACCGACATCACCAGGACAGACGTGCTTATTGTCGGGGCAGGGCCGGTCGGCCTGTTTGCCGTGTTCGAGCTCGGCCTGTTCGACATGAAGTGCCACCTGATCGACATTCTCGATCGGCCGGGCGGCCAATGCGCGGAACTTTATCCGGAAAAGCCGATCTACGACATTCCAGGCTGGCCTTCGATCTCGGCGCAGGGGCTGGTCGACAAATTGCTCGAGCAGATCGCGCCGTTCAAGCCCGATTTCAGCTACAACCGAATGGTTTCCAGCCTGGAAAAACTGGAGGACGGCAGTTTTCGCGTCACCACCGACGAAAACGAGGTGTTCGAGGCCAAGGTGGTGGTGATTGCCGCCGGCGGCGGCTACTTCCAGCCCAAGCGTCCGCCGATCCCCGGCATCGAGCCCTATGAAGGCAAGAGCGTCTTCTATTCGGTGCGCCGGATGGAGGATTTTCGCGGCCACGACCTCGTCATTGTCGGCGGCGGCGACTCGGCGCTCGACTGGACGCTGAACCTGCAGCCGGTGGCAAAGAGCGTGACGCTGGTGCACCGGCGGCCTGAGTTCCGCGCCGCTCCCGACAGCGTCAACAAGATGTATGCCATGCAGGAGATGAAGCAGCTCGAATTCCAGGTCGGCCAGGTGACCGGATTGACCGGTGCCGACGGCCAGTTGTCATCGGCCACCATCAAGGGACCGGATGGCGACGTCGAGGTGCCTTGCACGCGCATGCTGCCGTTCTTCGGCCTGACCATGAAGCTCGGACCGATCGCGGAGTGGGGTCTCAACCTTCACGAGAACCTCATTCCGGTCGATACCGAAAAATTCCAGACATCGGTGCCCGGCATCTTCGCGGTCGGCGATATCAACTGGTATCCGGGCAAGCTGAAGCTGATCCTGTCGGGTTTCCACGAAGTGGCGCTGATGGCGCAGGCCGCCAAGCGCATCATCAGCCCCGGCGAGCGCATCGTTTTCCAGTACACGACCTCATCGACCAGCCTGCAGAAGAAGCTCGGCGTCTCCGGCTGAACTTTACTCGGCCAGCATCGGCGCCGCATTGTCGGCGTAGCCGCGAAGCTCCTTTTCGGGCATCAGCGTCAGCGTGATCAGCCCCAGCAGCAATGTAGCGGCGGCGACGGCAAAGATCATCACGAACGGCTCGATCGTCGCGCTATGGCCAGCGATCCGCACGCCTTCACCGGCAAGCGGCAAGCCGTAGCCCAGAGCGACCGCGCCGAGCATGGCGACCCCAAGCGCACTGCCAAGCGAACGCAGGAATGTCAGCACGCCCGTCGCGACGCCGAGATGCACGCGATCGACGGCGTTCTGGACCGACACGGTGGTGACCGGAAACGTCGTTCCGGTTCCAAACCCGATGCAAATCGTCAAGACCTCGACCTCCAGCAGCGTTGCATATCCTGCGACGACGGCCAGCAGGCAGAGGCACAGCATGCTGAAGACGACGCCCACCATCGCAATGCGCTTGTAGTGGGTGAAATGCGGGATCATACGCCCGCTGAATGCCGCGCCGCCGACGGTCCCCAGCAGAAGCCCAAGCATCGCGATGCCCGACTCCGCTGCCGACAAGCCGAGCACCGCCTGAAGATAGACGGGCAGGTACACAGCCATGCCGACGCTTGCGGCCTGAAGCAGGAACATCGAAAGCGTGCCCGCCAGAACGATTGGATTGCCAAGCACTTCGAGTGAGATGAGCGGCTCGGCGGCGCGCATGAGCCGCAAGGCAAAAGCGCTCCAGAAAATCGCCGAACCGCAGAGAACGCCGATGACTTCAAGCGAAGTCCAGGGATAGGCGCTGCCGCCCCAGTTCAAGGCGAGCAGCAGCAGCGCCGTGGCAATTATCAGAAGCAGCGCGCCCAGGCCGTCGATGCGATGGCGCTTTGCGGCAATGGGCAGTTTCTTGAGCGGCTTGTTGATGATCGCCATCGCAAGAAAACCAAGCGGAATGTTGATCCAGAAGATCAGTGACCAGTGCAGGTGCTCTGCGAAAGTGCCGCCGAGCAACGGACCGGCAATGCTGGCGACAGCCCATGTGCCGGAGAACCAGGCGGCATAGCGTGCCCGCTCGCGCGGCGGCACGAGATCGCCGACGACGGTCTGCGTCAAAGCGAACAAGCCGCCGCCACCGGCGCCCTGGATCGCCCGCCCGACAACCAGCACAAACATGTTGGGGGCCATCGCGCTGACCAGCGATCCCGCCAAAAAGATCAGGATCGCGGCATAGACGGTCGGCCGGCGGCCGTAGACGTCGGAAATCTTGCCGTAGAGCGGAGCCACGGCTGTAGCGGTCAGGAGATAACCGGTGACGATCCATGGCAGATAGTGTGCGTTTCCGAGCGCATGCCCGATGGTCGGCATGGCCGGCGCGACAATGGTCTGATCGAGTGCCGCCAACAGCATCGACAACAGCACGCCGCCGATGATGGCGTTCTTTTCGCGCTCTGTTATCGGCGTGCCGGTTTCCGCCATCGTTTTCTCATCGACAGCCTGGTCCATGATCGTTCATCCATAAGCTTGCGATTTGACCGGCGCTGTTCAGCCGCTCCGGCTTCATGACCGTTTGGATCGCATTGGTGTTTTAAGCTCGTCTGGCGAGCCTGATATATGTCGTCCCATAT
>NZ_RZPB01000507.1:0-4499 GCF_003998535.1 Mesorhizobium sp. M7A.F.Ca.AU.002.02.1.1
GAATAGGGCGGTGAAGCGGGAGGGTGGGAGTTACAAGTGTGACGGGATTTGCAGGAGCCGGCCCGTCGCAGCAGGGGTGGCGCATCCTCACGGTGCCTTCGGCCGGGTGGAGAGGAGTGTCGGTTGGCATTGTCGGTTCTCCCTTGGCGTGCCGCGCGTTGCCGATAGTTGCCGATGCGGCTTGCCGGTTGACGGTACGGATTTAAGTTAGGGCGGCGACGCACAAGGGTGGGAGTTACAAGTGTGACGGGATTTGAATGGATTCGCTGATCACCGCGGCTGCGCTGGCACTGGCCGGAGGCGACCCGCTCGGCGCGCTGGATCGCGTCGCCTTGCGCGAAGACCCGCCGGCGCTGGCGCTGCGCGGCATTGCCATGGCGCAGCTCGGTGATCTCGATCGCGCCAAGGCGCTGCTGCGGCGTGCCGCGCGCGGCTTCGGCCCGAAAGAGGCGGTAGCGCGTGCCAGATGCGTCGTTGCCGAGGCCGAGATCGCGCTGGTCTCGCGGGATCTCGGCTGGCCGGCCAAGGCTTTGGATGCGGCGCGGGCGACGCTGGAAAAGCATGGCGACCGGCTGAACGCAGCGCATGCCGGCCACCTCAAGGTGCGGCGCCTGCTATTGATCGGCCGTCTCGACGAGGCCGAAGACGTGCTGGCGGGGCTCGACCCGGCACCGCTTCCGCCGGCCTCGCGCGCCGCCCACGAACTTGCCGTCGCCGGCATCGCGATGCGGCGCCTCAAGACGAAGCCGGCGCGCAGGGCGTTGGAGTGGGCACGCCACGCCGCCCGCCAGGCCGGCATTGCGGGGCTCATCGCTGAAGTCGACCGCGCATTCCTGGCGCTGGACACGCCGGCGGCGCGGCTGATCGCGGCTGGCGAGCAGCGCCCGTTGCTGCTTGAGGACGTCGAGGCGTTGCAGGCGTCGCCGGCGCTGCTGGTCGATAATTTCCGATATGTCGTGCGCCAACAGGAGAAAACGGTCTCGCTGGCCACGCGCCCGGTTCTGTTCGCGCTGGCCCGTACGCTCGCCGAAGCGTGGCCAGGCGATGTGTCCAGGGCGACGCTGATCGCGCAAGCCTTCGGCGGCAGGCACGCCGATGAATCGCATCGGGCGCGGCTGCGGGTCGAGATCGGCCGGCTGCGCACCGAATTGCGGGGCTTGGCCGACATCGGCGCCACCAGCCAGGGCTTCGCGCTGGCGCCGCGCCAGGCACGCGAGGTGCTGGTGCTGGCGCGGCCGATCGAGGAGCGGCACGCGGCGGTGCTGGCTTTCCTTGCCGACGGTGAATCCTGGGCGAGTTCGGCGTTGGCGCTGGCGCTTGGCACCGGGCAGCGCAGCGTGCAGCGGGCGTTGGAGCAGCTTGGCGAGGCCGGCAAGGTGCAGTTTTTCGGTCACGGCCGGGCGCGCCGCTGGATGACGCCTCCACTGGTGGGATTCACGACCACCTTGTTACTCCCGGCCCCGCTGCCGAACGGTTAGGAAGTGACATCGGATCTCAATGAGGACAAGGACATGAAACAGTCAACGGCCGAAATCCTGCGCGAATACGGACCCTTTGCCGATGTGGAGAGGGTGCATGGGGTGAGCTTTGACGGCAGCAATGTCTGGTTTGCCTCGGGCGAGAAGCTGAACGCCTTCGATCCGGAGAGCGGGCAGAACCTGCGCTCGATCGATGTCGCGGCGCATGCCGGCACCGCCTGGGACGGCCAGCATTTCTTCCAGCTTGCCAACGACCTGATACAGAAGATCGACCCTGATACCGGCCAGGTGTTGGCGACTATTCCGGCGCCCGGTGGTGGCGGCGATTCCGGGCTGACCTGGGCCGAAGGAACGCTCTGGGTGGGACAATACCGCGAACGCAAGATCCACCAGGTCGACCCGGAAACCGGTGCGATCCTGCGCACCATCGAATCCAACCGCTTCGTCACCGGGGTGACATGGGTCGAGGGCGAGCTGTGGCACGCCACCTGGGAAGGCGACCAGAGCGACCTGCGCCGCGTCGACCCGAAATCAGGCAAGGTTCTGGAGAAGCTCGACATGCCGGCCGGGATGGGCGTGTCGGGGCTGGAATCCGATGGCGGCGACCGCCTTTATTGCGGCAGCACATCCGCCGGGGTGGTGCGGGCGGTGCGCCGGCCGCGGTGAGGATGCGGCCGACGCCGAAGTCACACTTGCAGGCGCACTTCACACGGCAATTTGTCCGCTGTCGGCTGGCCGTTGCCCCTTGTCGGACCTAGATAGGCTGTGCGCCGGGCGGACGCCCGGCCCAGCTTTGCAAAGGATCCCTCATGCCTGAACAGCCCACCATGCCCGAACAGATTGCATTGAACGACGGCTCCGCCATTCCCCAACTCGGCCTCGGTGTGTGGCAGGTCGACCAGGACATCACCGCCGACGTGGTGGGTTGGGGCATCGAGGCCGGCTATCGCCTGATCGACACCGCCGAAGGCTATCAGAACGAGGAAGGGGTCGGAGAGGCGATCCGCAGTGCCGGCGTGCCGCGGGCTGAGCTGTTCATCACCTCGAAACTGCGCAACGGCGCGCACCAGCGCGATGCGGCCTTGCGCGCCTTCGACGAGACGATGGAGAAGCTCGGCGTCGAACAGATCGACCTGTTCCTGATCCACTGGCCTGTGCCCAGCCAGGACAAATATGTCGAGGCCTGGAAGACGCTGGTCGAACTCAGGCAGGCCGGCCGCATCAAATCGATCGGCGTTTCGAACTTCAACCAGGACCATCTGGAGCGGATCATCGGCGAGACCGGTGTGACGCCCGTCGTCAACCAGATCGAGCTGCATCCCCAGTTCCAGCAGCGCGGTGTCAGGGACTTTCATGCCAAGCACGACATCCGTATCGAAAGCTGGAGCCCTCTGGGCAGCGGCCGGCTGCTCGGCGATCCGACCATTGCAGGCATCGCCAAAAAACATGGCAAGTCCGTCGCACAGGCGATCATCCGCTGGCATCTCCAGGAGGGGCTGATCGTCATTCCAAAGTCGATCCGCAGGGATCGCATCGCCGCCAATTTCGATGTCTTCGATTTCGAACTGGATGCGCAGGACCTGCAGACGATCCGCGGCATGGATTCGCCCGAGGGCCGCAACGGACCCAACCCCGCCACAGCCGCGTTCCTGTTCTGAGAGGCAAGTTTTAACGAGCTGGCAACGAAACTGCTAATCTCCCCCACGAGGGGGGAGATTGGCAGCTTTGCGGCTTTCGCCAATTTCTTGCGCCCCTCAAATCCCGGACCCATCCAACTGCTGGGCGTCTTCGCCTTCCCAGGGCGCCGGCATCGACGCGCGGCTAAGGTTGGCGGTGGGCAGCGGCATCCAGCATTTCAGTTCCGGGTCGGCGTATTCGATGACGCGCCCGGGCGAAGAGTCCGACGCGCGCCAGCCTTCCGAGGCGAACTGGTCGGCACGCGACCAATAGGCAAGGTCGACTTCCGCCGGTCCCTGCTCGGACGGACGCACAGTGACCAGGATGCGGCTGCCGTCCTTCGGCGCCGTCGACATGTGGCGCCACCGTTCGGGCTCGTCCATCGCATTCCTCCTCGCACTCGTAGCGTTGGGAGGAGTGTCGCCTCGTGGTCCGAAGGGGTCAACCCAAAGTTTGCGCCAGGCATCGGCTGATGACCCCTCCAGACGGTGCCTGCACAGTTGTGCGCAACACGCCGCGGGCGGTCATGCACGCTCGACGGGCCGTGACCCAGTTGATAAGCCCGTCTGCGAAAGGAGCGCCTGAGTCGAGATGACCGTTGCGATCGAGATGGGACAGACGACCGCAGGCGCCCCGGCGAAGCTGGATCTCGAGGAACTGCTCGCGACGCGCCTTTTGGTGCAGGGCAATTCGGGCTCCGGCAAGTCGCATCTGCTGCGGCGCCTGCTGGAGCAGAGCGCGCCCTGGGTGCAGCAGACCATCATCGATCCCGAGGGCGACTTCGTTTCGCTGGGCGACCGTTACGGCCATCTGGTGATCGATGCCGAGCAGCATACCGAGCGCGGCCTGCAGGCGGCAGGCGAGCGGGCGCGCATGCATCGCGTCTCCACCGTGCTCAATCTCGAAGGGCTCGACGCCGAGAACCAGATGCGGCGTGCCGCCGCCTTCCTCGGCGGGCTGTTCGAGGTCGCCCGTGACCACTGGTACCCCATGCTGGTGGTGGTGGACGAGGCGCAGCTGTTCGCGCCGGCGGTGGCCGGCGAGGTTTCCGACGAGGCGCGAAAGCTCTCGCTCGGCGCGATGACCAATTTGATGTGCCGTGGCCGAAAGCGCGGGCTGGCCGGCATCATCGCCACCCAGCGGCTGGCAAAGCTCGCCAAGAACGTCGCCGCCGAGGCGTCCAACTTTCTCATGGGCCGCACCTTCCTCGATATCGACATGGCGCGTGCCGCCGACCTTCTGGGCATGGAGCGGCGCCAGGCGGAGGCGTTTCGCGACCTGGAACGCGGGCAGTTCATGGCGCTCGGCCAGATCCTCGGCGCTGACTTGCGGCTCCGCCGGTTC
>NZ_RZPB01000508.1:0-4494 GCF_003998535.1 Mesorhizobium sp. M7A.F.Ca.AU.002.02.1.1
CTACAGCAGCGCGTGGAATTCGCCCAGAAGAATTTTTGGCGGGCAACGAGCGGGCGATTAGCTCAGCGGGAGAGCACACCCTTCACACGGGTGGGGTCGCAGGTTCAATCCCTGCATCGCCCACCATCGGCCTTCCTGAACGCCGCACCCCAAAATGCCTAGCAACTACACCCCGCCCCTTGCCCGCCAAAAATTCTTCTGGGCGAATTCCACGCGCTGCTGTAGCTCGCATATCTCTGGAACGGGCAGACGTCGGAGCCGTTTTGGACCTTCATCTGTTCGCGATCCCAAAACGACACCCTCGATGCGGTCGTCGGCGCAAAAGACCGTATAGCGTTGTTCCGGCTCAGCGCTCGGGCTTGCTCCATGGGCCGGGCTTCATCGAGCGCCACTTGCCCGACAGGTCGCTGACCGCTTCGTCCGTTAGCCAAAGATGCGTAGTCGCAGCAATGGAAGGCGGCGAGATAGTCGCCGCGCATGAACTCCTGTCGATGGGGCCAAACTCTGCCCTACGCCGGTCGAGCCGCGATCAGCGCTTCATCGCGTGCAGGATGGCCTGCATGTGCTCTTCCAGGTCGAGTTCGCCCCGAGCCTCGGCGGTCAACAGGTAATCGGCCTTGGCCCGGCGGTCGCCTCGGCTGATCGCAGGATAGGAGCAGATGGCAAGCAATGCTTCCTGTTCAATCCGGTCTGCCCTCTTGCGATCGTGGCTGCTGCTGCCCGCTTGATGAACAACCCTGTGAAGCCCGACATAGCTGGCTTCATGGGCTCCGATCAGCGCCCGCAATTCGGGTGAGGCCCCTTCCGCTTCGGCAAATGTCGGTTCAACAACCGAGGCCACGGCGGTGAACGCAAGAAGTGTACGGCGTGTGATTTCGGGCATGCCTCATATCCCTGCTGTCTGATCATGCAGGCACACCATAGCACCGGCGCAACGGTTCGAAGAGATGCTCCTGGACGCGACCGCACTGTCTGCTGACAAAATGTACTCGCTCCCGTAGCTCGCCCGCCCAGCAGCCAGTGTGGCCTTAAGTCGCAAGGATTGGCTTGCGAAAGCGGGGTTTCGGCCTTCATTGACGCTGCGATCGACACCATATGGTGATCCACAGCCCTCCAAACGAGAGAAGCTCGCTTGACGCGGTCGCATAGCGGCCGTCAGCCGGCAATGGCTATGAACCAGGAACCTGAAAAACCATGCCTGAAAATGTCAGACCAATTTCGAAAGACGTCCCCCTCATTCAGCTAGGCGTCTATCAGTGCCGCTTCCCGGTAAGCGAAGACCGGTCGGTACCCGGCGGTTATCGTTTTTGTGCCGGGCCAACTTCGGCGGATCGCGTCTATTGCGATCACCACCACAGCATCGTGACCGCCGTCGACCCTCGCCGAACCCGTTCAGGTCTCCACCCCGCTCAACGACGCGCCGCGTAAGTCAAGCGGGCAGCGGCCCCTCGTTCGGGCAGCTGCAAACCGGTGGACTGAATCGGCACGCATTCCACCCGCGGAACAAACCGGTACGCCAGCGAGTTTCTCCCCGACGAAACTTGAGGGAAAGCCATGTCCAGATTTCTGCTGGCGACCAGCGTCGCCGTTCTTTTCGCCGTCGCGCCGGCCTTGGCCGCGGACGACAAGCCGCTGCCGCCGCCCAATGCCAAGAAGCTGTCGGAGATCATCGCCAAGGTCGAGCAGCGCGACGGCTTTCGCTATGTGGACGAGGTCGACTGGGACAGCGGCGCCTACACCGTCACCTATTACACGGCGGACAAGGCGAAGGTCGAAATCACCTACGATCCTGTGACGGCGGAGCCGAAATAGGGACGCTCCGACGCGAATTCGTTCTCGGCTGCGTCACAGGCTCCCGGCGCCAACTTCGGCGATCGCCCTGGCGCGGGCGCCTCCCCTTGCGTCAGTCGTGCTTTGATGGCTGACTGTCGTTTCCTGGAATAGCTCCGGGCGCCGCATTGGGGGATGGGGATGGCGACGGCAAAGCACGTGATGAAGCGCATATTGATGATGTTGGCCGGCTACTTCGTATCGGTGCTGGTCGGCCTGATCGCCGTGGCGGTGATCTATGGCGTGCTCAGTTCCTTGCCCAATGCGCCCAACTATTTCGACGTCATGGGTGTTTCGCCGATCGCGGTGCTGCTGGTGCCGCCGCTCGGCATGTTCGTCTATTTCCTGACGATCGTGGTGACCGCGCTGCAAACGTTGATCTTCGCGCTGATCGCAGAGTTCTTCTCGCTGCGCAATGTCCTGCTGCACATGGTTTTCGGCGCTGGCGCCGCAGTCGGCGGCTTCGCCCTGATCTGGCCGAGCGCACCGGAGGACATGGACCCGGAGCGTTGGGTCGACATCGGCATCATTGCCGCTGCCGGCCTTGTCGCCGGGTTGCTCTATTGGCTGATCGCCGGGCGCGACGCCGGCTTCCGACGGCCACTGTTCGAGCGCTAAATCAACTCGAAGGCGAGCGAACCGCCTCCGTGGCATCCAGGGCCTGCTTCAGCCGCGAGTCGCGGTCGTAGACGTCGCCGAAATATTCGACCTTGCCCGACAGATCGGGCCATGCGGTGAAATAGGCGACATAGACCGGGATCGTGCGTGTCACGTTCTCGGTCGCGTGGCCGTGCTTCAGCTTCTCGGCGATATAGTCCACGGAGGTGCCAAGCACCGCCGCCGCCATGCCGCGCGGGTCCTGCAGCCGCACGCAGCCATGGCTGAGCGCGCGCATATCGCGCTGGAAGAACGATTTCTGCGGCGTGTCGTGCATGTAGATCGCATGCTTGTTGGGGAACAGGATCTTCAACTCGCCCAGCGCGTTGGCCTCGCTCGGCTGCTGGCGCACGCTGTATGGGATGTTCGAGCCATAGGCGCCCCAGTTGACCGCCGACGAAGGAATGCGCTTGCCGCGCGAATCCGTCACCTCATAGCCGGCCCGGTCGAGATAGCCCGGATCGTTGCGCAATCTCGGCAGCATCTCGTTGACGATGATCGACTGGGGCACGCCCCAATAGGGATGGAAATCGACCTGCTTGATCTGGTCGTAGAAGAAGGAGGTCTGGTTGGTGGTCCGGCCAATGACGGCACGCGTCTTGAGCTTTTCCTCGCCATTGTCGATGTAGCTCGCGGTGAAGGCCGGCTGGTTGATGAAGACGCGCGGGCTGCCGAGATCGGAGGGCAGCCAGCGCAGTTCCTCCAGCGCCACTTCCACCTTCAGCAACTTGTCGGCCTTGGATGTTCCGGCCAGCGACGCGACGGTGCGCGGGCCGATGACGCCGTCGCCCTTCATGCCTGCCTTTTGCTGCACGGCCTTGATGACCGGGATCAGTTCCGGATCATAAACTTCGCTGGTGGCCAGCCTGGACAGGACCTCGCCATAGGCGCCGCCCATCTCGTCATCGAGATTGCGCGCGATCAGGGTCAGCAGCTTCGGCAGTTCGGGGCTGGTTTCGCCCGGCTTCAACAACAGTTTGGGGTCGACGACGATTTCGTTTTCCGCACTGGCCTGCAGCGCTTCCAGTTCGACGCGCAGCGCCTGGTATTCCGCATTCTGCGGGTGCCGCGATTCGAGATAGGTGCGCACCTGCTGGGTATGCGCCAGCGTTTTCAGCACGCCTTGCAGATCGAGCGGCTTGGCCGGGAAATCATAATAGCCGGTCATGCGGTTGGGATCGACGCGGCCGTTCTGGGCGTCGTGGGCATAGCGCAGCACACGCGCCGAAAGCGCCATCTCGAAACGGACGAGTTCTTTCAGTTGCGCATTGGCATCGGTCGTCGATGCGCCGGCAGCGGGCACTTCGACCGTATAGTCGGCGGGCGTGAGGCCATAGCTTGAAGCCTCGCCAAGCACCCGCACCGCATCCTGCGCACGGCTGTTGAGGCTGGTTCCGCTTATCCAGATGAAATCCGGATTGGCCGAGTAGTACGCGATCAGCGCCTTGGCGATGTCGGGCTCGGCTAAGAATTCGTAGTCGCCCAAGCTGGCAACCGCATCACGAAACGCGGCACCCGTAGCCGACGGGACGAAGGCGGCGTCCTGCGGTGTCGCCTGCGCCGGCGTCGCGGCCAATGCCGAGAAGTCGACGCGAACCAGCCGGTCGGCCTTGTAGGTGTAGTAGGACGGGCTGCTGATCTTCACATTGCCGCCGCCGCCACCGGACACTTTCGGCTTTGGCTTGTTCTTCGGTGGCGGGGGCGGAAACTCGCCTTTCGGCGCATGCCTGACGCCGCCGCCGAAAAGCATGTCGAAGAGCCCCTGCGCGCCTGCCTGGGGTACACCGAAAGCCAGCGTCGCCGTGATTGCCATCAGCGGCATCACGGTTGCTTTGTTTCCGAGGAATTTCATGAATCACCCGCTCCGGCCGCAACCGGTTCCCGTTCCGCACGCTCGATCGTCCCGCTCACCGCATGGCGGATGTAAGGCGCGACTATACTGATTCATACCGATTTCGTTAAGCTTTCATAAATTTTGGAAAGCCTGTTGCAGAACGGTTTCACAAG
>NZ_RZPB01000509.1:0-4489 GCF_003998535.1 Mesorhizobium sp. M7A.F.Ca.AU.002.02.1.1
GTCTTGTCGTAGTCCTGCCAGCTCGAACGCGGCAGCGCGAACATGCGCTCGCGCTCGGCCATCGAGGCTGCCATGTCGGGATCGGGATCGATGAAGATGTCGCGATGGTCGAAGGCCGCGATCAGCCGGGTTTTCGGGGACAAAAGCATGCCGTTGCCGAACACGTCGCCCGACATGTCGCCGACCCCAACGACGGTGAAGGACGAGGTCTGGATGTCGCGGTTGATCTCGCGGAAATGCCGCTTGACCGCTTCCCAGGCGCCCTTGGCGGTGATGCCCATCTTCTTGTGGTCATAGCCGGCCGAGCCGCCGCTGGCGAAGGCGTCGTCGAGCCAGAAGCCGTGCTTCTCCGAGATCGCGTTAGCGGTATCGGAGAAGGTCGCCGTGCCCTTGTCGGCGGCAACGACGAAATACGGATCGTCCGGGTCGCGTCTGATAACGCCGGCCGGCGGGATGACGCCGTCGAGGCCGATATTGTCGGTGATCGACAGCAGGCTGGAGACGAAGTTCTTGTAGGCCGAAGTACCGGCCTCGAAGATCGCGTCGCGGCCAGCGCTCATCGGCAGCTTCTTCGGATAGAAGCCGCCCTTGGCGCCCACCGGCACGATGACGGCATTCTTGACCTGCTGTGCCTTGACCAGGCCGAGCACCTCGGTGCGGTAGTCCTGGGCGCGGTCGGACCAGCGCAGGCCGCCGCGCGCCACCGGACCGAAGCGCAGATGCAGACCTTCGACCTCGGAGCCGTAGACGAAGATCTCCCGCCACGGCCGCGGCGCCGGCAAGCCCTCGACCGCGTGCGAGTCCAGCTTGATCGCCAGCGACTGGCCCTTTTCTTTCGTATCGGCAACGAAATGATTGGTGCGCAGCGTGGCTTCGATCAGATTGAGGTAGCGCCGGATGATGGTGTCGTCGTCGATGTTCGGCACATCCTCCAGCGCATCCTTGATCTTGGCCTTGAGATGCTTTGCGGCCACCACGCCTTCGGTCTCGGCTGTCGGGCCAAGCCGGGCGATGAACAGCGCATGCAGGCCACGCGCTATGTCGGGATAGCGGTTGAGCGCGGCGGCGATGAAATCCTGGCTTTGCGGAATGCCGACCTGCTGCAGATAACGGCCATAGGCGCGCAGGATGGTGATCTCGCCAGACCACAGGCCGGCGGTCTGGGCGAGGCCGTTATAGCCGTCATTGTCGACGTCGCCGCGCCAGACGGAGAGGAACGCATCTTCGAACAGCGCGCCGCCATCGGTCAGGTCGATCGGCTGGCCGTAGCTGTTCTCAAGCTCCATGTCATGAATAAAGACTAAGCCGGGCCGATCACTATTGATCGTGCCGACCTGGTCGTCGCCGACCTCGAAAGTGCGCTCGCTGATGACGCGGAAGCCGATGTTTTCCAGCACCGGCACGCGGCGCGACAGCGCCACCGGGCTGCCGTGGTGATAGATCTTCAGCGATGCCTGGTGCGGCTTCTGCTCGGCATGGCGATAATAGTCGATGGCGATCGGATTGCCGGCGCTGATCTTGGCAATGCGCCCGGCATCGGCCAGCGCCACCGCCGCGCTGAACGAATCGCGGTAGCTTTCCGGCAGCCGCGCGGCAATCGCCTTCAAAGCCTGGTCGCCGCCACTGGCCTCGGCCGCATCGGAAAGGGCGTCCTCCCAGGTACGCACGATGTCGCGGATCGCCGCCTCTATCGTCGCTTGCTCGACCTTCGGCGTCTTGCCGCCGGAGCGGCCGATGATGAAGTGCACGCGCGCCAGCCCGCCCTCGGGAAAGGCCGGGTAGTAGGCCGACAGCCGGCCTTCGAATACGGTTTTCAGATAGGAGCCAATCTTCTCGCGCACGACGCTGTCGTAACGGTCGCGCGGCACGAAGACGAGGATTGAGACGAAACGGTCGAACTGGTCGGCGCGCACCAGCGCCCGCACGCGTGGCCGCTCGACCAGGCCCAGAATGGCGGCGGCATGTTTGCGCAGGATCGGCACCGGCACCTGGAACAGCTCGTCGCGCGGATAGCTTTCCAGCACGTTGATCAGCGCCTTGCCGGAATGATCGTGCCGGTCGAAGCCGGACTTGGCGATGATGGTTTCGGCCTTGGACCTGAGATACGGGATCTTCATCACCGAGCGCGTGTAGGCGGTCGAGGTGAACAGGCCGACGATGCGCAATTCGCCCGCGAGCGTACCCTTGGCGGTGTAGGTCTTGATGCCGATGTAATCGAGATAGATGCGGCGGTGCACGGACGACTTGGCATTGGCCTTGGTGACGATCAGCGGCTCCGGCCCATGCAGGAAGGCGCGGATCTCCGGCGTCGTCGTTACCGCTTCGGTGCCGCGCCTGAGCACCAGCACGTCGGGATCGGACAGGATGCCGAGGCCAGGCTTTTCAGCGCGCTCCAGCGTGCCGCTTTCCTCGCCGCCGGTGTATTTGAACTCGCGCATGCCAAGGAAGGTGAAATTGTCGTCGCGCAGCCACTCCAGGAAGGCGAGAGCCTCGGCAACGCTCTTCTTGTCGAGCGGCACGGCCGTATAGCGGAATTCCGAGATCGCCTGATCGAGGCGGGCCAGCATTGGCCTCCAGTCGTGAACGGCGGCATGAACCTGGCCAAGGATCTTGCGCAGCCGCTCGCTCAATCCGCTCGCCTGCTCGGATGTCAGCCGCGGGATGTGGACATGGATGACGCTCAGCCGGTCGTGGCTGCCATCGTCCTTGGCGAAATTGCCGTCGCCGAGGATTTCTTCCACGCCGCCCTTGCCGTGGCGCACGACGATAACCGGATGGGTGACCAGGGTCGGTTCGCCCGATGTCTCGGTGATCTCGCCGAGGATGGAATCGAACAGGAACGGCATGTTGTCGTTGACGACCGTGACAACCGTCATCGGGCGGCCGTCTCGCACAACGCCCGAATCGGCATCGACGGCGACGACGCACTCGCCTTTCCTGTGAGTGGCGACTGCCTGGCCGGCGAGATCGGCAGCCCGCTCCAGGTCGGCCACATCGTAGG
This sequence comes from Mesorhizobium sp. M7A.F.Ca.AU.002.02.1.1, assembly GCF_003998535.1. Taxonomy (NCBI): domain Bacteria; kingdom Pseudomonadati; phylum Pseudomonadota; class Alphaproteobacteria; order Hyphomicrobiales; family Phyllobacteriaceae; genus Mesorhizobium; species Mesorhizobium sp. M7A.F.Ca.AU.002.02.1.1. The sequence goes on from NZ_RZPB01000509.1 coordinate 3,002, forward strand.
GAGCAATGTCTTCAGCTGGCGCGCGGGCGAGCAGATAGTCTGCAAGCCTGGCTGGCCTTTCCTCCGCTTTAAGCGCTGCCGTGGCTTTTTTCTTCGGCTTGCTCGCGGATTTCACGCTGGCCATGACGCACGTCCCTCCCGTCGAATGCTTTTACGACTATGGTAGCAGATGACCGCTGTTTGGCGACAAAGGTTTGACGGCTTGCCAAGAATTATCGGAATTTGGCGACAAGATGCCGCGCAACGAGGAGAAATGACCCATGACCGGCAAAATCAGCGCGCTTGATCTTGGCCAGGGAGAGCTGAGCGAGGCGACAAAAACCTATTTCGCCAAATGCGAGGAGAAGCTCGGCCTCGTCCCCAACGTGCTCAGGGCCTATGCCTTCGACGACAAGAAGCTGCGCGCCTTCACCGACATGTACAACGATTTGATGCTGGGTGAGTCCGGCCTGTCGAAGCTGGAGCGCGAAATGATCGCGGTCGCCGTCTCCTCGATCAATCATTGCTACTATTGCCTGACCGCGCACGGCGCGGCGGTGCGCCAGCTCTCCGGCGATCCGGCGCTCGGCGAAATGATGGTGATGAATTTCCGCGCCGCCGATCTTTCGCCCAGGCAGACGGCAATGCTCGAATTCGCCGTCAAGCTGACGCAAGAGCCGGCCAAGATCGTCGAGGCCGACCGGGGCGCGCTGCGTCAGGCCGGCTTCACCGATCGCGACATCTGGGACATCGCCTCGACCGCTGCCTTCTTCAACATGTCGAACCGCGTGGCCGCGGCAATCGATATGCGGCCGAACGACGAATACCACGCCATGGCAAGGTGACGGATTGCGGCAGGATCCAGACCGGGGCGTTATATTAGCAGTGTCGCATTCTCGTTGCTTGTTTGCCGGTTTGGTCCGATGATCGGCAGGCGGCATGACCGCATGCCGGTTCGATGCCGCTCACCAAGGGAGGAGAACATGGCGAAGTATCTCTACGTCTATCATGGCTCGGGCAAGATGCCGACCGACGAGGCCGAGCGGAAGGCCGCAATGGACGCCTGGAACGGCTGGTACGGCAAGCTCGGCTCGGCTGTGGTCGACGGCGGCAATCCGGTCGGCATGTCGAAGATGGTGCTGCCCGGCGGCAAGGTCGAGAACAATGGCGGCAGCAATCCGGCCGCCGGCTACACGATCGTCGAAGCGAAAGACATCGACGATGCCGTCGCCAAGGCCAAGGACTGCCCGATCCTGATGAACCCGGCCTTCAGCGTCGAGATCGCGCCGATCATTGAAGTGATGTGACGCGCCGGCTCAGGACCGCGTCGCTATGGCGGCCGCCGCACCGGCCATCGTCGTGGCGCTGATGCGATTGGCGATCTTCATGGCGCGCTTGCTCTTCAAAAGCTTGCGCGCCTGTGATGCGGCGAGCACCCAGGCGAGATCGATGGCGACCAGCACCACGGCCATGGTCGCCGTCAGCTCGACCCAGCCGACGATGCTGACC
>NZ_RZPB01000050.1:0-16239 GCF_003998535.1 Mesorhizobium sp. M7A.F.Ca.AU.002.02.1.1
AGACAGGGGCAGGTGGCGTCAATTTGCTCATGCCAGACCAATAGCGCGGCTTGCCAGCCTGGTTCCAGACCGTATGTTGGCGCCCGCAATCCAATACGTTGAGCCAGCCGACCGGCTGCGGAAAGTCTGATTTGATGAAGGTGATCGTTGTCGGTGCGGGTATTGCCGGCCTCTCGACCGCGTGGTCGCTGGTCAAGGCGGGTCACAGCGTTTCGATCGTCGAGCAGGGGCCGATCCCAAACCCGTTGGCCGCCTCGGGCGACCACCACCGCATCATCCGCCGCGCTTACCGCGCGGGGACCGGCTACGGCCGGCTGATCACCGAAGCCTACCAGGCCTGGGACGAGATGTGGGCCGACCTCGGCGAAAACCATCTCGATCCCAGAGGATTTGTCTGCATTTCGCGCGAGCCCGGCGACGAGGCCGAGGAATATCGCGAGGGCCTGGAAGAAGGCAATTTTCCGTTCGAACTGCTGGAGCCCGATGCAGCCGTGAAACGCTGGCCGTTTCTGGAAGCCGGGTCGTTTCGCTACGCCTATTTCTCGACCGAAGGCGGCGCCCTGCATTGCCGCAAGATCGCGTCCGGCCTGGCAAAGTGGCTGCGCGCCAACGGCGCCAATGTCTACGAAAACAGCAAGGTCGTCGAGGTCGACGCCGAAGCCGGCCACATCGTGCTCGAAAGCGGCGAGACGATGCAGGCCGACCGCATCGTCGTCGCCGCAGGCGCCTGGGTGCTAAAACTGTTTCCGGAACTGGACGGAGAATTGAAGACCTATCGAACCGCACTTGCCTATGTCGAACCGCCGGCCGACCTCAAGGCGGCCTGGCAGGCGGCACCGGTCGTGCTCGATGTCGGCGGCGCGATCGACGGCTATGTGATCCCGCCCTCCGGCGGCGCCGGCATGAAATTCGGTTCCGGGCTGCACAGGGTGCCGACCAGCGACGCCGACTGGAACCGTCAGCCGGTGGCGGGCGAGGGCGAGGCGATCCGCAACCTGTTTTCGCCGCCGATCGCCCGCATCGCGGAGTATCGCGTGACCGAGGTCGTCACCTGCGCCTACACTTTCACATCAGACGAAAAATTCATGGCGCATGGAAAGGGCAAATGCCTTGTTGTCTCGGCATGCTCCGGCCACGGCTACAAGTTCGGCGCGGCGGTCGGCAGGCGCGTTGCCGCTGCTGTCGGCGATGGGGATATCGCCGGTCTGAAGGCATGGCTGCGGGCGGAGGTCGCCTGAAACACGAGGCCAAATCCGCAGCGGTTCAATGATTGAGTTCGTCTGCGGCGGCAATGACTTCGGACACAATCGCCCGAACGTCATCCAAGGTCGTCCTGTGATTGACGAAACACGCCCGCAGCGCGAATTGACCGTTGATCGTTGCATTCGACAGATACACGCGGCCGCGCGCGATCACACGGCGCAGGATCGCTTCATTGTCCTTAGAGCGGTGACGGAAACAGACCGCGCTTAGCGATACCGGCGCAAGCTGCTCAAGCTCCGGCTGTGAAGCGATTGCCTGTGCCAGCATCTGGGCATGGTAGAGATCGCGCGCGATGGCTTCGCGATAGGCACGGCGCCCGTGATACTGCAGCGACATCCAGAGCTTCAGCGCACGGAAGCGCCGAGACAGTTCGATCGACTCTTCAAAGAATGCAAATGCTTCCGTTGGGTCTTCGCTCAATATCCTGACGTAGTCGTCGCTGTGCGAGAAAGTCGTGCGCGCAATGTCTGGGTGGCGATTGAGCAGGCAGCCGCAATCGAGTGGCTGATAGAGCCATTTGTGCGCATCGAGCGACAGCGAATCCGCCAAAGACAGTCCCTGGAACTTTTCCGGGACGGCCAGCGCCGCCAGTCCCCCATAGGCCCCATCGACATGCATCCACAACGCTTCCCTACGGGCAATGTCTGCGATTTCGGGAAGGGGATCGATCGCACCGGAGATGATGGTGCCGACCGTGGCCACGATGGCGATGGGCATGTTGCCGATGGCGCGGTCGGCGGCAATAGCCGCCTGGAGGGCATCCGTCCGCATCCTGAATTTGTCGTCGACAGGGATCAAACGGAGATTTTTTCTACCGATCCCCAACAGCGCGACGGCCTTGGGAATGGACATGTGCACTTGCTCGGAAGCATAGATCACGCACGGTCGCACGCCTGTTTCGTTGGCTGGCAGCTTCGCTTCCCGCGCCATCGCCAGGGCCATGAGGTTCGCCGTCGAGCCGCCGCCGCACAGGCTGCCTGTAAATCCGGGGCAACCGACAGCCTCCGCCAACCATTCGACGACGGCGCGTTCGATCGATGTCGCAGCCGGTGCCGAGCGCCACGACGTCACATTCTGATTGAGCACCGCAGCCAGCAATTCCCCCAGCGCGCCGATCGGTTCGCCGGAGCCGACGACATAACCGAAGAACCTGCCGGTTGAAGGCCGCACATGCTCCGCTATCGACTTGAAATCCTGCAAGACTTCCCGACCACGACCGCTCTCCTGCCAAGGCCGCGAGAAGAGTTCCGTCGTCTGTTTGCCGCTGGTCGTGGGATACGTCCGACGTTCCTCGAGGGAGGCCCAATAAGCTTTGGCAAGCGCCAAGGCTTCTTCGGCAAGGTCTGACAATTCCTGATTGGAAATTTCCAGGTCGCGCATGCCCTCAGCCCAACGGAGATCCGCTGCGACGCAGGTTACGCCATGCGCGCTAATCCTGGCAATGCCTGGGAATATGCACCCGCCGCCAACTGGATGAGCCTTCCCGGACCAACACACGACGCGCGACGGTCTGGTAGGAGGCGGGGACATCGATGACGCGCCTTTGTTCCGGCCGCACCAGCACCTCCTCGGCGATGCTGTCATATTGTGCGGGAATGACGACGCGCCGCGTGCGTTCGGGCTGGATCACGATGGTCTCTGCGACGCGTTCGTAGCGCGCCTTGTGCCATACCTTGCACAGCACCTTGCGGCCATGGATGACGCGCCATTCCCAGGAATAGCCGCCGCCATCGACCCGGACCGTACGGTAGACGGTGCGGGTGACGGCCGGTACGATCTGGTAGGTCACTTGCGCCGGAACGGTCATCACGACGCGCTCGCGCGTGCCAAAGATAGGGGCGATATAGTCGACCTGCTGACCGGGCGGACTGATCATCACGTCTTCATAGACCGTGTCATAGACGGCCGGACTGCGGACGGGTTCATAGCATTCGACGGCGCGGCCGCCGGCCGCCGTCTGCGAAATCGTGCCGAGCACGGTCAGGCCGGCAATGGTGAAGCATGCGGTTTTCCCGGGCATGGCACTCCCCCTGTTGAACTCTATGCATAAGTTCAACGTTGAATTGTAGAGGAAGCCGTCTCGGAAAAAAGCGGTTTCGGCGCATTTCGTTAAGTGACGCGGTTAAGAAACTGCTACGTTGCGGGGCCGGCGATGCGGCTCCGGACCCGCGGAAGCATCCGCCGCCGCGAATCCTTGGTCAGAAAGCTTGATTCGACTTACCCAGATGGCTAGGAGGGGTCGGCCTTGCACAAGGACGAGCCGGCATCCTATTTACGGAATACCGATCCAGAACCGATTCTGCCCGATCTGCCGGCATTCCCGGCGCCGGAATCCCACCGCGAGATAAGAGATACCTGATGAAGAACCCCGTCGAAACCTACATGAACCTCGTTCCGATGGTGGTCGAACAGACCAATCGCGGCGAGCGGGCCTACGACATTTTCTCGCGCCTCCTCAAGGAGCGCATCATTTTCATCACCGGTCCGGTCGAGGACGGCATGGCGACGCTGGTCTGCGCGCAGCTTTTGTTCCTCGAAGCTGAGAATCCGAAGAAGGAAATCAACCTCTACATCAATTCGCCGGGCGGCGTCGTCACCTCGGGCATGGCGATCTACGACACCATGCAGTTCATCAAGCCGGCCGTGTCGACGCTCTGCATCGGCCAGGCGGCTTCGATGGGTTCGCTGCTCCTGACTGCCGGTCACAAGGACATGCGCTTTGCCACGCCGAACGCCCGCATCATGGTTCACCAGCCTTCCGGCGGCTTTCAGGGCCAGGCGTCCGACATCGAGCGCCATGCCCTGGATATCATCAAGCTGAAGCGTCGCCTCAACGAGGTCTACGTCAAGCACACCGGCAAGAGCTATGAAGAGATCGAGAAAACGCTCGACCGCGATCATTTCATGACCGCCGACGAAGCCAAGGATTTCGGCCTCATCGACAAGGTCATTTCGTCGCGCGAGGCGGCCGAAGGGGCGCTGGCATAAAGGCAAGTTGGCAGTTGGATGGCACCATCACGCGCTTTTGGCGCGTCTTGCGGCATTTCGGCCACAATTGGCTGTTCCCTCGGGGGACAGGATTGCCTACGTTAAGGCTATGTTGAGTTTCGGCGGCTTAGCTTTATGCGGGGTTGTCGCGAATCATTGCCACGTTTTCTGATTTGTGTTTCGTACGGAATGCGTTGCGGGAGCCGGGACACACTGGCGGCGGCGGATTCCCGCGATAGATAGAGTATGCGCCCTTTCAGCCAGACCATCGGCGGGCGGCCATGAAAGGACATGAAAATGAGCAAGGTCGGCAACAACAGCGGCGATTCCAAGAACACGCTTTACTGCTCGTTTTGCGGCAAAAGCCAGCACGAAGTGCGCAAGCTGATCGCCGGTCCGACGGTCTTCATCTGCGACGAGTGCGTCGAGCTCTGCATGGACATCATCCGTGAAGAGAACAAGACCTCGATGGTGAAGTCGCGCGAAGGCGTGCCGACACCGCAGGAGATCCTCAAGGTTCTCGACGACTATGTCATCGGTCAGCCCTACGCCAAGCGCGTGCTGTCGGTGGCGGTCCACAATCACTACAAGCGCCTCGCGCATGCCGGCAAGAACAACGATGTCGAACTGGCGAAGTCCAACATCCTTTTGATCGGCCCGACCGGTTGCGGCAAGACGCTGCTCGCGCAGACGCTGGCCCGCATCATCGACGTGCCGTTCACCATGGCTGACGCGACGACGCTGACCGAAGCCGGCTATGTCGGCGAGGACGTCGAAAACATCATCCTGAAGCTGTTGCAGTCGGCCGACTACAATGTCGAGCGCGCCCAGCGCGGCATCGTCTACATCGACGAAATCGACAAGATTTCGCGCAAGTCGGACAATCCCTCGATCACCCGCGACGTGTCGGGCGAGGGTGTGCAGCAGGCGCTCTTGAAGATCATGGAAGGCACCGTCGCCTCCGTGCCGCCACAGGGCGGCAGGAAGCACCCGCAGCAGGAATTCCTGCAGGTCGATACAGCCAACATCCTGTTCATCTGCGGCGGCGCCTTCGCCGGGCTGGACAAGATCATCTCGGATCGCGGCCGCAAGACGTCGATCGGCTTCGGCGCGGTCGTCGCTTCGCCGGAGGATCGCCGCACTGGCGATGTTTTCCGCCTGGTCGAGCCCGAGGACCTGTTGAAGTTCGGTCTTATCCCTGAGTTTGTCGGCCGTCTGCCGGTCCTGGCGACGCTGGAAGATCTCGACGAACCGGCGCTGATCCAGATCCTGACCGAGCCGAAGAACGCGCTGGTCAAGCAGTATCAGCGGCTGTTCGAGATGGAAAATGTCGACCTGACCTTCCATGAGAACGCTCTTTCGGCGATCGCCAAGCGCGCTATTGAGCGCAAGACCGGCGCGCGCGGCCTGCGTTCGATCATGGAGGCGATCCTGCTCGACACGATGTTCGAGCTTCCCGCACTCGAAGGCGTGCGCGAAGTGGTGATTTCGGAGGAGGTGGTGACCGGCAGTGCCCGGCCGCTCTACATCTACTCCGAGCAGAAGGAAAAGAAGGGCAATGTCAGCGCCTGACATGAGCCCGCAGCGAAATTCTGAAACGGCGCCGCAAGGCGCCGTTTTGCTGTCGCACAGCGGTTTTGCGCGGCGTACGGGCTGGCGTCGCAAATGTGTCACTCGCGGACGGGTTGGGAGTGCGGATTTGGACACGCCCCTTGATCTTTGGGGGTCGTGCATCCAACTAACTGGAGAAGGCCGAGGTGCCCGATTTCTGTGCTGTAAAACTCCCGTCACAAACGGTGGTAGGCGGAACGATCCCCGGTCGTTAATATAAGATTCGCGGTTGGCTCAATTAGCGGCCGCGACATGAAAGGTTGGACAATGGCCAAAGTATCCAAGGCACCCAGCGACGGCGTCTTCGCAGTTCTCCCACTGCGCGACATCGTGGTGTTCCCGCACATGATCGTTCCGCTCTTCGTCGGGCGTGAGAAGTCGATCAAGGCGCTGGAAGAGGTGATGGGTCAGGAAAAGCAGATCCTGCTTGCCACCCAGATGAATGCCGCTGATGACGATCCCGAGCCCGATGCCATTTTCGACATCGGCACGCTCGCCAATGTGCTGCAATTGCTCAAGCTGCCCGACGGCACCGTCAAGGTTCTGGTCGAGGGCGCCTCGCGTGCGAAAATCGTCTCGTTCACCGACCGTCCCGATTTCCACGAGGCCCGCGCCGCGGCGCTGGTCGAGCCGGAAGAGGAAGAGGTCGAGGTTGAGGCGCTGGCGCGTTCGGTCGTCACCGATTTCGAGAATTACGTCAAGCTGAACAAGAAGATCTCGCCCGAAGTGGTGGGTGCTGCCAGCCAGATCGACGACTACTCCAAGCTCGCCGACACGGTTGCCTCGCATCTCGCCATCAAGATCCCCGAGAAGCAGGAGATGCTGGCCACGCTTTCGGTCAAGGAGCGGCTGGAAAAGGCGATGGGCTTCATGGAAGCCGAAATCTCCGTCCTGCAGGTGGAGAAGCGCATCCGCTCGCGTGTCAAGCGCCAGATGGAGAAGACGCAGCGCGAGTACTACCTGAACGAGCAGATGAAGGCGATCCAGAAGGAACTCGGCGAAGGCGAGGACGGCCGCGACGAGGCCGCCGAGATAGAGGCGCGCATCAAGAAGACCAAGCTCTCCAAGGAGGCCCGCGAAAAGGCGGAAGCCGAGTTGAAGAAGCTCCGGACGATGTCGCCGATGTCGGCTGAATCGACGGTCGTGCGCAACTATCTCGACTGGATCCTGTCTATCCCGTGGGGCAAGAACTCCAAGGTCAAGCAGGACCTGGCTTTCGCGCAGAACGTGCTCGATACCGACCATTTCGGCCTCGACAAGGTCAAGGAGCGCATCGTCGAGTATCTCGCCGTGCAAAGCCGCCAGAAGAAGCTGAAGGGGCCGATCCTGTGCCTCGTCGGCCCTCCCGGTGTCGGCAAGACCTCGCTCGGCAAGTCGATCGCCAAGGCGACTGGACGCGAGTTCATCCGCATGGCGCTGGGCGGCGTGCGTGACGAGGCCGAGATCCGTGGCCACCGGCGCACCTATATCGGCTCGATGCCCGGCAAGGTCATCCAGTCGATGAAGAAGGCCAAGAAGTCCAACCCGCTCTTCCTGCTCGACGAGATCGACAAGATGGGCCAGGACTTCCGTGGCGATCCGTCATCGGCGTTGCTCGAGGTCCTCGATCCGGAACAGAACTCGACGTTCATGGACCACTACCTCGAGGTCGAATACGATCTGTCGAGCGTCATGTTCGTGACGACGGCGAACACGCTGAACATCCCGGCGCCCTTGATGGACCGCATGGAGATCATCCGTATCGCCGGCTACACCGAGGACGAGAAGATCGAGATCGCCAAGCGGCACCTGATGCCTAAGGTGATCCGCGATCACGCGCTGCAGCCGAAGGAGTTTTCCGTCGGTGAGGACGCGATCCGCGCCATCGTCCAGACCTACACCCGTGAAGCGGGCGTCAGAAGCCTGGAGCGCGAGCTGATGAAGCTCGGGCGCAAGGCGGTGACCGAGATCCTGAAGACGAAGAAGAAGACGGTGAACATCACGGCGGCGAACCTCGCCGATTACCTCGGTGTTGAACGCTTCCGCTTCGGTCAGGTCGAGGCTGACGATCAGGTCGGTGTCGTTACCGGACTCGCCTGGACGGAAGTCGGCGGCGAGCTGCTGACGGTCGAAGGCGTCATGATGCCCGGCAAGGGCCGCATGACGGTGACCGGCAATTTGCGCGACGTGATGAAGGAATCGATTTCGGCGGCGGCCTCCTATGTCCGCTCGCGCGCCGTCGATTTCGGCATCGAGCCGCCGCTGTTCGACAAGCGCGACATCCACGTGCACTTGCCGGAAGGCGCCACGCCGAAGGACGGCCCGTCTGCAGGTGCTGCCATGGCGACAGCCATTGTATCGGTACTGACGGGTATTCCGGTCCGGGCGGATGTGGCGATGACCGGCGAGATAACGCTTCGCGGCCGCATCCTGCCGATCGGCGGGCTCAAGGAGAAGCTGCTCGCCGCACTGCGCGGCGGCATCAAGAAGGTGCTGATCCCGGAAGACAATGCCAAGGACCTGGCGGAGATTCCGGACAATGTGAAGAACGGCATGGAGATCATTCCGGTCTCACGTGTCGGCGAGGTGTTGCGCCACGCGCTGGTGCGTATGCCGGAGCCGATCGAATGGGTCGAGCCGGTCAATCCGCCGGCTGCGACAGACAGTGCCGACGACGCTGGAAAGTCCCTGGCGCATTAGAGCGCCGGGCGTCCATCTGGACGCACAAAGGACGCTCTAACGCCCAGACTTGCGCATGGCCCTTGCCGCAAACCGGCTACGGTTTTCGGGGCCATGCGTTGGTTTTCGTCGAGGTTGCAGCGCACAAACGGAGAGCCGGGCCTGACGCCCGGCTTTTTCATGTGAAAAACCCCGGAATTCCGGGCTTTTTCCGCTTTTTTCCTGCCTTTTCGACTTGGTTGCGGGAGCGCTTCTTTCTAAAGTCCGTTTCCTGCCGGATGAGTCGATAGTTCCGGTGTTCTCATGGAAGGGAATTTTTATGAACAAGAACGAACTGGTGTCCGCTGTCGCCGACGCCGCGAGCATTTCGAAGGGTGACGCGCAGTCGGCGGTCGATGCGGTATTTTCCGTGATCACCGGCGAACTGAAGAAGGGCGGCGATGTCCGGCTTGTCGGCTTTGGCAATTTCACCGTGTCAAAGCGTGCCGCCTCGACCGGCCGCAATCCTCAGACCGGCGCCGAAGTGAAGATCCCGGCGCGTACCGTGCCGAAGTTCTCGGCCGGCAAAGGCCTCAAGGACGCAGTCAACTAAGCGTTTTTTCTTTTCAGAGACCTCAGAAAAGCCGGGCTTGCCCGGCTTTTCATTTTGGTGCCCTACGCCGGTTCATGCGACCAGAAAAGCCGGGCTTGCCCGGCTTTTCATTTTGGTGCCCGACGCTGACGCGACGCGGCCGGCTTATGCGGTCGGCGCATCAGTGCGCATAAGACCTTCCTCCTTGAGATCCGCCCAAAGTGCTGCGGGCAGTTTCGCATCGAGCAGCGAGCGATTGCTCTCGACTTCGCTCGGCCGTTGGCCACCGGGGATCACCGAAACGACTGAAGGATGCAGCAGCGGGAATTGCAGGGCGGCCTCGATCAGCCTGACACCATGACGCTTGCAGACGTTCTCGATCCCGGCGACCCGGTCGAGTATGTCCTTCGGCGCTTCGGAGTAGTTGTAGTAGGCTCCGGGCTTCGGCCCTGTTGCGAGGATGCCGGAGTTGTAGGGTCCGCCGAGAACGATGCCGATGCCGCGTGCCTGGCAGAGCGGCAGGAAGGACGTCAGCGCCTCCTGTTCCAAGAGCGTATAGCGCCCGGCCAGCAGGAACAGATCGAAGTCGCCGCGCTCAGCCAGCGTCTGCGCGACCTGCCACTCATTGATGCCGCCGCCGAACGCCTTGATCACGCCCTGGTCGCGCAGCGACAGCAGGCCGTAATAGCCCGAGCGCATGAACTCCTCGATGCGCCGGTCGGAGGCTTCCTTGCTGCCATGCGTGAAGATGTCGACATCGTGCACGAAGAGGATGTCGATCCGGTCGACGCCGAGGCGCTCAAGCGAGGCTTCGAACGAGCGCATGACACCGTCATAGCTGTAGTCGTACACCTCGCGGCGTGATGGCGTGTCGAAGAACTTGCCGATGCCGGTGCGCTCTTCGGGCGGGCAGGCACGCATGATGCGGCCGACCTTGCTCGACAGCACATAGTCGTCGCGCTTCTTGCCGCGCAGGAACGGGTTGAGCCGCGTTTCCGAGAGGCCGAGCCCATAGAGCGGCGCGGTGTCGTAGTAGCGGCAGCCGGTCGCCCAGGCGGCCTCCAGCGTAGCGTTGGCGTCCTCGTCGGAGACGGCACGGTAGAGATTGCCGAGCGGCGCCGCGCCGAAGCCGAGCTCGGTGAAACTGATGCCGCCATTGCCGATGCGGTCGAAATGCCGTGTCTTCATATCCTGCTGTTTGCCTCGCCTGATTTGTCTGACATGACACTATCACGCCTGTGATCAGGCAAAAGCATAGCTGCGCGTTGGACACGCATTTTCGCGGTTGCTAGCATGAACGAAATCAAGCTGTTCGTGGCAGCAAGAGCGGCAAATACCAGGGTGATTTTTCAATGGCGGGTTTGCGGTGAGCGACAAGAGCAAAAGCCTGTTCGAGACCTCACTTGAGGAGCTGGGTGGCGTGCTGGCACGCATCGACGAAAGCCGGATCGACGCCGCCTGCAAAACGCTAGCCGGCGCGCGACAGATCGTCGTCTATGGCTGCGGCCGCGAGGCCTTGCAGGTCAAGGGTTTTGCCATGCGGCTCTACCATTTGGGCCTGCCGGTTTCCGTGGTCGGCGACATGAACACGCCGCCGCTGGGGCAGGGCGATGTCTTCCTGGTCAGTTCCGGGCCGGGAGAAACCTCGACCGTGCTGACCCTGATGCAGGTCGCGCGCCAAGCAGGTGCAACCAATCTCCTGCTGACCGCCCAGGCCGAAGGCAGCGCGGCAAGGCTTGCCGACTTCACGCTGCTCATTCCCGCGCAGACCATGGCCAACGATCAGGGGGCGCAAAAAACATCGGTCCTGCCGATGGGCTCGGTGTTCGAAGGCGCGCTGTTCCTGCTGTTTGAGGTGATGGTGCTGAAGCTTAGGGAATTGACCGGCGTGTCGCCCGAAGCCATGCGCGCCCGCCACACCAACATGGAATAGATCATGCGCTATGAACTGATGCTGCCACACCAGATCCGCAGGGCGATCGCCGAGAATTGGCCGGTCGCTCTGCCGCTCGGCGTGCTGGAATACCATGGCGAGCATATGGCCGTCGGCATGGACACGCTGGCCGTCATCAAGACGCTGGAGCTGTTCGAAAAGGAGAAGGACGTCGTCATCCTGCCGCCCTTCTACTACGGTGCGGCAAGCTATGCGGTGGCGCCGCCGGAAGGCAGCGGCTCGGTGCAGGTCGGCGGCAATGCGCTGGCGCCGTTCGGCGAGGAGCTGTTCTACAGCCTGTTGCGCATCGGCTTCCGCAACATCCACGCCATTATCCACCACCAGACCGAGAACTTTGTCGCCGGCATGCCGACCGATCTGGCGTTCAAGGCCGCCGGCCGCCAGGCGATCTTCCGCTTCCTCGAAAAGGAGCGCGGCGAGGGCTGGTGGGGGTCGCAGGCGATGGCGGACTATTATTCAGGACACGCGGCGGGTGAAAATTTCTTCAACTGGGTGCAGGTGCATCCGCTGATGTCGGCTGACATGAACGGCAAGTACCCGTTCGACCATGCCGGCATTGGCGAGACCTCGCTGATGCTGGCGCTATGCCCGGAGGCTGTCGATGCCAATCACTTCGCCGACAATACCGGCTGGTACACGGCGAGCGCCAAGGATGCTTCGGCAGAGCTCGGGCAGAAGGGCGTCGCCATGATCATGGACCACCTGCGGGCAATATTGGGACGCTAGCGCGCGGCTTCCCTTCTCCCACAAGGGGGAGAAGGTAAGAGGGCGCCATGCTACTTCACCGCGCCCGCGGTCATGCCCATGATCAGATAGCGCTCCAACGCGATGCCAATGACGGCGAGCGGCGCGATGGCCGCCGTCGCTAGTGCCGCCATCGACCACCAGTTGATGCCTTGCGAGCCGGTCTGGCTCGCCACCATGACCGGGATCGTCTTGGCGTCGGTCGAGGTCAAAAGGGCGGCGAAGAAATACTCGTTCCAGCACAGCACCATCGCCAGGATGAAGGCGGCGACCATGCCCGGCAGCGCGATCGGCATGACGATGCGGAAGAACGCGCCCCAGATCGACAGCCCGTCGACAAGGGCGGCTTCCTCGAGCTCGACCGGGATCGAGTTGAACTGGTCGCGCATGATCCAGATGACGATCGGCAGCACCATCAGCGTGTAGAGCAGGATCAGCCCGATGCGCGTGTCGAGCAGGCCGACCTCGCGGTAGAGCACCAGGAAGGGCAGCGCCAGCACCACCGGCGGCAGGATCAGCTGCGACAGGAAGAAGAACGAGATGTCCTCGTTCTTGAACCAGGCGAAATGGTAGCGATAGCGGGTGAGCCCGTAGGCGGCGAGGCTGCCGATGATGATGGCGAGGCTCGACGCGCCGACCGAGGTGATCACCGAATTCATGAAGCGCTTGAGGAACTCCTCGCGCACGGTCGAGGTCTGGAAGATCGAGTCCGGCGACAGGCCGAGCGAACGCCAGCCCTTCCAGTCCGGCTGGAAGTCGACGAAGGGGATGAGATGGCCTTGCGTGACGTCGACTGCGGTTTTGAACGAGGTCGTGATCGTCCAATAGATCGGGAACAGGCAGATGAACGCCCAGAAGGCCAGCGCGCCATAGATGAAGACGCGGCTGGCGAGGAAGCTCGCCGGCGAGCGGATCTCCGAGGCGACATATTCGGTGGTCTGAACGCTCATCGGGCTCAATTCACCCCCATCTTGCTTTAATTGACATTGCGGACAAAACGGTTGGCAAATTTCAACAACCACGTGACGAACACGACGATGATCACCAGATAGGCCATCGCCAGCATGGTTCCGTAGCCGACATTCGAGCGGTCGCGGTATTCGCGGTAGATGAAGCTCGACACGGAATCGGTGGCGCCGCCGGGGCCGCCGGACGTCACGGTGATGATGATGTCGGCAAGCTTCAGCTTGAAGATGATGCGCAGGACCACCGCCGTCACCGACACCGGCAGCATCAGCGGGAAGGTGACCTGCCAGAAGGTCTGCCACGCATTGGCGCCGTCGACGCGTGCGGCTTCGAGCACCTCGCGCGACATCGCCTGCAGCCCGGCCAGCAGCATGATCATCATGAACGGAATGAAGGTCCAGGCATCCAGTATCATGATCGATATGCGCGCGATGATCGGATCGGAGAAGAAGGCCGGATTTTCCCAGCCGAGATGGCGCGCCAGCGTTGCGGCCGGTCCGAACCTGTATTCCATCAGCGATTTTCCGATCATCCACGACACCGCGACCGGCGACAGCATCAGCGGCATCAGGAAGACGACGCGGAAGAATTTTCGCGCCCGGATCTGGGCGTTGAGGAGCAGCGCCAAGCCGAAGGCAATGACATATTCGACCGCCACCGCCAGCACGTAGAGCACCATGTTGAACAGCGCGTTGCGGTAGTAGGGATCGCCCAGCATCTGCCAGAAATTGTCGAGCCCGTTGAACCGGCGGCCGCTGAAGGAACTGAGGTTCCAGTCGGTGAGTGCGATGTAGAAACCGAACAGCGTCGGGAAGATGACCATGGCGATGGTGAACAGCAGCGCCGGCAGCAGAAACAGGGCACGCTGGCCGTCTTCGCCGCGCGTCAGCACCTGGCCGACACCGATCGCCACGCCCCACAGCACATAGGCATAGACGACGGGGCGCCAGGTCTCGAAGCCGATCGTATCGGGGCTGCCCTTGTAGAGGATCTCCAGCACGATCGTCGCCAGCAGGCCAAGCGTCGCAACGGCCATCAGCGCCCAGCCAAGGCGTTTACGGCCTGGAGAGATCAGATCGGAAGTGCCGGCATCTGCCGGCCACGGGTTCGCGGTCGATGTCTGGTCAGCCACAAATCTCGCCCGTTTGAAGGCTCTCGAGGAGCCGGAGCCTGTCTAAAGTGGTCCGGCGTTGCCGCCGGACCACGGTTCATAGGCCAGCCTACATGCCGAGCGAAGCTTTGTAGAGCTTGATCTGGTTGTCGCGCCCGATCTGGTCGGTCAGCTTCTCCCATGCCGCCGCGATGGCGTCGGCGCCTTCCTGCGCCTTCATCTTGCCCGCGAAAGTGTTGGCCAGGATGTCCTCGGCGGCGCTGTAGTACTGGAAGATGCCGGGGATGCGTGGCTCGATCGCCGCGTTCGGATGGTTGTAGCTGTCGGATTCCGATTTGAGGTAGGAGGTGATGAAGGCCTCGTCGTAGCCGGCCGCCACCCATTCGGGAATGTCGAAATGCGAGTTGCGGTAAGGCTGGAAGCCCGACGGATACATCGCCGTCCAGATCGACAGGTCCTTGCCGCCGAGATGGGCTGCAGCGGACCATGCCGCCTTCTTCTTCTTTTCGTCGGCATCGACGCGGGCCATGACATAGACGCCCCAGCCGAGATAGGCGCAGTTGGGCGCATAGTTCGGGCCGCTGGCGAGCTTGTCCCAGGCGCCGGTCTTCGCATTGTAGACATCGTCCGAGCCCGGCAGGATCGAGAAGCCGGTGACGTCGCCGACGACGGAAGAGTCGTTGGTCTTGACGTTGGAGCCGACGTCGCCCCACCAGGTGACCATCGAGCCGGTGCCGGCCAGGAACTGCTGGAAGGCGGTCGTGTTCGGATCGGCGTTGATCTGGTCGGCGGGTTCGGAGGGCAGCGCGTCGATGACGTCCTGGATGGCGCGCACGCAGGCCGGATTGTTGACGCGCGGCTTCATCGTGTCGGCGTCGAACAGCCAGGCCTTGTCGTCGGGGTGCTTGGCATAGGCGGTGGCGCGGCTGCCAAGGAAATAGAAGCCGAAGCCGCCCCAGGGCTTCGGCGCGTCGAGATAGCCATAGACGTCCTGGTCCTTGAGCTTCTTGCCCTTCAGGAACTTGGTCACCGCCTGAACCTGCTGCCAGGTCTTCGGCACGCCCCATTCACCTTCGCCGCCGCCGTCCTTCCAGGCCTTGGCGAGGTCGGCATCGGCGAACACGTCGGTGCGGTAGTTGAAGTTGTGCGCGTCGCCGTCGACGGTCACGCGGTATTGCTTGCCGTCCCAGGTGCCGACCGGCGGCTTCAGATAGCTGACCAGATCGTCGAAATCGATCTGGGTCTTGACCCAGTCGGGCATTTCCGACGTCAGGCCCTTGCCGCAGACATCACCTTCGAACGGCGCGCCCATTTCGATGATGTCGAAGTCGACGGTCCCGGTCGCGATCGACTGCTGCAGGCGGGCGTTGTAGTCGGCCTGCGCCAGGTCGATCCAGTTGATCTTGGCGCCGGTATAGGTCTCCCATGGCTTCAGGAAGCCGCGGAACAGCACATTGTGCAGGTTCTGGTTGTTGAGACCCATGAAGGTCAGCTCGACGCCGGCGAATTCGCCTTCCTTGACATTGGCCTTGGTGGCTTCGAGGCAGAGTTCACCGACCTTCTGGAAATCGGCGTCCGTCGGCTGGCCTTTGCCGACGCCGGGGATCTGCAGGATTTTTGTGCGCAATTCGCTTGCCGCGGAGGCCGGGCGCGTCAAGGCGCCAAGTCCGGCGCCGGATGCGGCTGCGATCGCGGCCATGCTTGCCGCACCCTTCAATATGTCGCGCCTTGTGGCGCCGGCTCGAACCAGTTTGTCGTAAAGACCCGTTCTCATCGCCTATTCCTCCCAGAACATCAGTGTGAATAAATCGGCCAACTGTCGGACGCCGGAGCGCCAACGATGCTCCCGTTTCGGAAACGAATTAGGCAGGACCCCACCCTGCGTCGATTGAAGTTCCGATTGCGGATCGGGCACCGACATTTTGACCAGCGCCTGCCACTATTCTCACAACCCAACGCCGTGTCAACGAGAGCGGGTTTTTATCTATAAGGGACCGACTTGCCCTGGCAGGTCGCGTTGGTTAGCTTCTGCGCCTACGGCTAATGGAGCCGATGGGGGAGACATGGCGCAAGTCGCGATCAGCAAGGTGGCCAAGGCCTTTGGAACGGTCAAGGTTCTGCACGAAGTCAGCGTCGATATCGCAGACGGACAGTTCGTGGTGCTGGTTGGCCCTTCGGGTTGCGGCAAGTCCACGCTGCTCAGGATGGTGGCCGGGCTGGAGACCGTCTCCGCCGGCACGATCGCCATCGGCGACCGCGTCGTCAATCATCTGCCGCCGGCCAAGCGCGACATCGCCATGGTGTTCCAGAACTATGCGCTCTATCCGCACAAGACGGTCGAGCAGAACATGGCCTTCGCGCTCAAGCTCAGGA
>NZ_RZPB01000510.1:0-4485 GCF_003998535.1 Mesorhizobium sp. M7A.F.Ca.AU.002.02.1.1
C
Source organism: Mesorhizobium sp. M7A.F.Ca.AU.002.02.1.1 (assembly GCF_003998535.1). Classification (NCBI taxonomy): domain Bacteria; kingdom Pseudomonadati; phylum Pseudomonadota; class Alphaproteobacteria; order Hyphomicrobiales; family Phyllobacteriaceae; genus Mesorhizobium; species Mesorhizobium sp. M7A.F.Ca.AU.002.02.1.1. The sequence goes on from NZ_RZPB01000510.1 coordinate 2, forward strand.
GTCTGGATACTGCACGACGCGATCGCCGACGCGGTCTCCAAAATCCGGGCCGGGTGCCAGTAAGAACGGAGGAGAGAATGGGCGACCTAAAGTTCAAGGTGGCGCTTTCCGGTGATTTCCGCATGCCGGACGGCTCGCTGACCTATCCCGACTTCGACCTGGAGCCTCTGCGCAAGGCGCCAGGCCTCGAGATGACATTCCTGGAATCGAATAACCCGCTTCGCGCCGACCAGCTTGAGGACTTCGATGCGCTGATCCTTCTCACTCATCGCTTCGTTTCCACGAGTGTCCCCAAGAGCGGTCGGCTGGCCGTCGTTGCCCGCTTCGGCGTCGGCTACGATACTGTCGACGTCGAGGCCTGCACTGCCGCCGGCATCGCTCTGGTCATCACGCCCGATGGGGTAAGACGGCCGGTCGCCGTATCCGTCATCACCTTTATGTTGGCACTCACCGGCAAGCTGTTCACGAAGGACGCCCTCACCCGTAAGGGACCTCATGGCTTCCAGGAGCGCTCCCAACATATGGGTGTCGGGCTCGTGGGGCGTACGCTGGGGTCGCTCGGCATCGGCAACATAGGCGCCGAAGTTTTTCGCCTGGCAAAGCCCTTCGATATGAGGTTCATCGCCCATGACCCATTTGCAGACAAGAAGGTCGCTGCCGAACTAGGCGTGGAGCTGGTCGGACTGGAAGATCTGTTTCGTCGCGCCGACGTGCTGTCGGTAAGTTGCCCGCTGACGCCTGACACGCGCCATCTCGTCAATGCCGAGCGGCTCGCCCTGATGAAGCCTACTGCATACCTGATCAATACAGCGCGCGGCCCGATCGTCGACCAGAAGGCATTGGCACAAGCCCTGCGGGAGCGTCGTATCGCCGGCGCCGGTCTCGACGTGCTGGAGCAGGAGCCGCCGGATGCTGACGATGCAATCCTCAAACTCGACAACGTCATCCTTGCGCCGCACGCATTGTGCTGGACCGACCAGTGCTTTGCCGGCAACGGCGCTGCAGACGTCAAAGCGGTAATCGAGGTTCAACATGGTCGCGAGCCGCGCGGTGTGGTCAATCGCGAGGTGCTTTCGAGCGTGCGGTGGAAGGATAGGCTGGCCGTTTTCGCGGGCCGCTTCGGAAGCTAGGAGTGCGAGAATTTGGCGCGCCGCCGCGGCCATTGCGGGGGCCTTACGGGAGGAATGCTCGACCGCCGCGCCTGCGGACGAGTGAGCAAATGAGAAAACGGGAGGACCAAGCACTATGAACGATCGTGAAAAACGTGACTTTCAGGCCGGTCTCGAAGCAGAGGTCGACGCCTTCATGCGTGGCGAAACGACCCGCCGGAATTTCATAACCCGCTTCGGCCAGATGACCGGTATGTTGGCAGCGTCTGCACCCATTTTGGGTATGATGACCGATTGGGCGCTGGCGCAGCAGAAGCTCGAACTGGCCGACGCCACGTCGCCGCTGGGACAGGCGCAGGCCGCTGCGCTGAAAGCATCTAAGGAAGGACCGGCGGAGGGCTCCGCCTTCCGCGCGGTCGAGGCGGCCAAGGCGCATGCGGGCGTCACGATCAACATGACCTACGAGGCAGGCCTGCAGGCGCTCGATCCACGCAATTTCAGTGGGCCGATGTGGGAGCAGCTTACGGGCATGAAGTCGAATGTGGTCGAACTGTCGAATCCCGATCAATACTCCAAGGCGGTCGCCGAGCACATTGCCGGCTCAGGCGCCTATGACGTGCTCGACATCTCGCCAGCCTGGACACCGTCGCTCGCCGATGGCGGCGTCATCGCACCTCTCGACGACTATATCGCCAAATATATGAACCCTGCAGACCTCGAGGACTATCATCCTCTCTACAAGGCGCTGCCGACCTACAAGGGAAAGATCTGGGGCTTCTTCGACGACGGCGACATGTTCGCTCTCTACTACCGCAAGGACATCTTCGAGGATCCGAAGATGATGGAGGCCTACCAGACCAAGTTCAACGCGAAGCTCGGACCACCGAAGACCTGGGAGGAATATGCTCAGATCGCCCAATTCATCACCGACCAGATGGCACCGAAGGTTTATGGTGCAGGCCACTTCCGCAAGGCGGGCAGCCCGGGCAATCAGTTCGACTTTCTGCAGCAGTACCGTGCCAACGGCGGGAAACTGTTCGGCGACGACATGAAGGCCGGCTTGGTGTCGGATGCGGGCGTCAAGACGCTGACGAACATGCTCGCGGCCAACAAGGCCTCGATCCCCGGTAACAACGAGCTCGACGCCGTCTCCCTTTGGGCGGCATTCCTGACGGGGAAGGTTGCGATGATCTATTCCTGGCCTCCAAGCGGCCGGATGGCGGCGAACTATTCGCAATCCGCCACGGCGATCAACTTCATTCCCCAGTCGCAGATCGCTGGCAAGGTTGGCTATGCCGTCGTGCCGGGCAATCCGGAACATGCCACCGGCTACAACAAGGCGCTGTCGGCGGATTCGCCCAATCCGGAGGCGGCGTATCTGTTCATGCAGTGGGCCTGCTCGCCTCCCGTCTCACTGGCGCGCTGCATGTTGCCCTATGCGCTGCGCGACCCATACCGCATTTCGCATTTCAAGTCGGAGCTCTATGGAGCACTGTTCCCGAGCGCCAAGGAGTACCTGGCCAACCTCAACAACTCGGCGAATGTCGGCCTGCTCGACCCGATCATGCCAGGTGCGCAGGACTATTTCTTGAGCATCGACCGCATGTGCACCGCAGTGTGGGCTGGTGCGGATCCGAAAGCATCGCTGGAAACGGCGGCCGCCGAGTGGAACGAGACGACCGATCGGCTCGGGATGGAGTCGCAAAAGGCATTCTACACCGAGTTCCTGAAACTGCCCGGCGCCACCGCTGACAACACAGTGGAGAAGCTTGGCATGGCAGTCACCCTCTGAGACTCGCCTGGAGGGGAGCCGGGTTTCTAGCACCAGACCGGTGTTGCGGGCGCTTTGCTCGCAACACCCTGGCTCAACCGCGTGGCGATCTTTGGAATAAATCGATGCCGCACACCACCACGATCAGTCGCATGACGACCACCGGCGCCCCGCCTCGGCTTTCGACCCTCGCACAGTGGGCGGACCGCCACTTCAAATGGATTCTGGTCGCGCCCGCGGTGCTGTTGATACTGGCGCTGTCGATCTATCCGCTGCTGTTCTCACTGGTCGTGTCCTTCATCAACTACGACTTCCAGGTGCCGGGCCACGCCTTTGTCGGCTTGAAAAACTTCGAGCGGGTGGTGTTCGATCCCGTGGCACGGTGGTCGCTCTTGCTGACGGCCTGCCTGTCGAGCATCAGCGTCGCCATCGAATTCGTGCTGGGCCTTCTGGTGGCGCTCACCATGGTGCGCAGCTTTCCGGGGCGCGGTGTCGTCATGTCGATCCTGATCGTGCCGCTTTTCATCAGCCCGGTGATAGTCGGCCAAGCGTGGACGCTGCTGCTTCAGCGGCCTTTCGGGCCAACCAACTACATCCTGACGCAACTGTTGGGGCAGGAGGTGACGATCGGCTGGATGACCGAGCGCCCATGGCTTTATGTCTCGCTGATCATCGCTGATGTCTGGCAGTGGACTCCGTTCATGTTTGTCGTCCTGCTCGCCGGGCTTACCGCAATCCCTCCGAACCTCTACGAGGCGGCGGAACTCGACGGCGTCAATGCCTGGCAGGCCTTCTGGGCGATCACGCTGCCGCATCTCGGGTCTATGATGCTGCTGGCGTTGACCTTCCGCCTGCTTGACGCCATCCGAATGTTCGATACCATTTTTATCATGACCGGCGGCGGCCCGGGTACGCAAACCTACACGGCTTCCTACTATCTCTACACGGTCGGCTTCACCCAGTTTCATCTGTCGCAGGCGACGGCCGGAAGCTGGCTATTCCTGATTTTCACCGCGCTGGTAGTGACGCTGCTGGTGCGGCGGCTCTTGAAGGTGGAGCCGGTCTGATGGCCGCCGTCGCGCCCGCCCGCCGCAGGAAACGCCGGTCGGTGCCGATCGGTCGCATGCTGCTGCTCGGCTTCTTCCTCGTGTTCGTGCTGTGGCCCCTCTACTGGATGTTCAACACCTCGATCAAGCCGAGCGACGACTACCTCACCGTGCCGCCCGTCTGGTTCCCTGCCGAGCCGACCCTTGTACACTACAAAGCTGCGCTGTTCGCTTATCGCGGCCTCGACGGGCTCATCAACAGTCTGATCATTTCGCTGTCGGCCACCGTGCTTTCAGCGTTGTTGGGCACGCTGATGGCTTATAGTCTGGCGCGCTACAACACGGGCGGCCAGCACCTGTCTTTCTGGGTGCTGTCACAGCGCTTCCTGCCACCGATCGGCATCGTCCTGCCGGTATTCCTTATCTATCGTGGCGTCGGGCTGTACGACACCCATATTGGTCTGATCATCGCCTATACGGTCTTCACGCTGCCGGTGTCGGTGTGGATGATGTTCGCGTATTTCCGCGGCATGCCGAAGTCGATGGAGGAGGCGGCCC
>NZ_RZPB01000511.1:0-4474 GCF_003998535.1 Mesorhizobium sp. M7A.F.Ca.AU.002.02.1.1
ACCTCGCCTGGATCGAGGAACCGCTGCCGGCCGACGACATCGACGGGCATGTGCGGTTGTCGAACTCGACGCCGACGCCGATCGCCATCGGCGAGTCGCTCTACTCCCTCCGCCATTTTCGCGAGTACATGCAGAAAGGCGCCTGCTCGATCGTGCAGGTCGATGTCGGCCGTATCGGCGGCATCACGCCCTGGCTCAAGATTGCGCACGCGGCAGAGGCCTTCGACATTCCGGTCTGCCCGCATTTCCTGATGGAACTGCATGTCAGCCTGACCTGCGCTGTTCAGAACGGCCGATATGTCGAGTACATTCCGCAGCTCGACCAGTTGACCGGCAAGCGCATGCGCATCGAAGATGGCCAGGCGCTGGCGCCCGACGAACCGGGCATCGGCATCGATTGGGACTGGGACGCGGTCAAGGCCATGAGCATCGCCGAATTCACCACGGCGATCACGAAATAGGAGACTGATATGCAGCGGATGGGGATGATTCTCGGACTGAAGCCGGAAAAGGTCGATGAGTATGTTCGGCTCCATGCCGCCGTCTGGCCCGGCGTGCTGACCATGATCTCGGCCTGCAACATCAAGAACTATTCGATCTACCTGAAGCGGCCGGAGAACCTGCTGTTTTCCTATTTTGAATACCACGGCACCGACTATGCCGCCGACATGGCCAAGATGGCGGCCGACCCGAAGACGCAGGAATGGTGGGCCGTCTGCATGCCCTGCCAGGAGCCGCTGGCGACCCGCAAGGAGGGCGAGTGGTGGGCCGAGATGGATGAGGTCTTCCATCATGACTGAAGGCGGCTTCGACCCTGCCTTGCTCGTTCAATCCTGGCCAAAACCCTCAAGACCCCGGCCGATCGTCACCTTCGGCGCGGGATCGATCGTCGGCGACGCGCATTTCCCAGCCTACCGGAAGGCCGGCTTTCCGGTTGCCGGGCTTTATGATCCTGATCATGTCAGGGCTGAAAAGCTGGCCAGCCAATGGGGCGTGACGGCCTTTGGCTCGGTCGAAGAAGCGACTGCTGTCGAGGGCGCGATCTTCGACCTTGCCACCCCGCCGTCGCATCATGCCGATGTGCTGAAGTCCTTGCCTGACGGCGCGGTGGCGCTGATCCAGAAGCCGATGGGCAGCAATCTTGCCGAGGCGACCGCGATCCTCGAAATCTGCCGCGCCAGGAGGCTGCACGCGGCGGTGAACTTCCAATTGCGTTTCGCGCCAATGATGCTGGCGCTGAAGGATGCCATCGGCAAGGGCTGGCTCGGCGAGATCGTCGACTTCGACGCCTGGCTGGCGCTGGCGACACCATGGGAGCTTTGGGAATTCCTGCTCAAGGCGCCGCGCGTCGAGATCGCCATGCATTCGATCCACTATCTCGACCTGATCCGGCAGTTGCTCGGCGACCCCAGAGGCGTGCACGCCAAGACGCTCGGCCATCCCAACCATAAGGTGGCGCAGACGCGCACCAGCGCCATTCTCGACTATGGCGACACCGTGCGTTGCGCGCTGTCGATCAACCACGACCACAAATTCGGTCGCCGGCATCAGGCCTGCGAGTTCCGCATCTGCGGCACAGAGGGTGCCGCCTATCTCAAGCTGGGTCTCAACCTCGATTATCCCACAGGCGAACCGGATGTATTGGAGATCTGTCCGAAGGGCGGAACGGGCTGGATCGCCGTGCCCTTGGCCGGCGAGTGGTTTCCCGATGCCTTCGTCGGCCGCATGGCCAATGTCCAGCGCTTTGCGACCGGAGAAGATGATACGCTGATAAGCCCCGTCGAAGATGCCTGGAGCACGATGGCGCTGGTCGAGGCCGCCTACCAGTCGAGCGCGGCACCGGCGACGCCGATCGCGGAAAGACCCTGATGGAACAGATCAAGTATTTCGAGGATTACGAGATTGGCGCGTCGCGCCTAACAAGCGGCCGCACCATCACCGAGACCGACTTCATCGTCCATGCCGGCCACACCGGCGATTTCTTTCCGCACCACATGGACGCCGAGTACATGAAGACGACGCCATTCGGCCAGCGCATCGCGCATGGCACGCTGGTGTTCTCCGTCGGCATCGGGCTGACCGCGAGCGTCGTTAACCCTGTCGCCTTTTCCTACGGCTACGACCGGCTGCGCTTCATCAAGCCGGTGTTCATCGGCGACACAATCCGCACGCGCACCACCATCGCGGTCAAGGAAGACGATCCCAAGCGGCCGGGTTCAGGACGGGTGATCGAGCGGTGCGAGGTGATCAACCAGCGCGGCGACGTGGTGCTGGCGGCAGACCACATCTACATCGTCGAACGCAGGCCGGCGCAGGGCTGAGACTCGGGAAAGTCCTACGAGCCGGTAGCGCGCTTGGTAATGCGCTCCAGCCCGAGCAAGAGAACCAGCGTCGCCACGACCAGGATCATTGTCAGTGCCGCACCGGCAAAGATGTCGCCGCGATCGGTAAGGCTGAAGATCGAGACCGGCAGCGTCACCCAACCCGGCGGGTAGACCATGACGGTGGCGCCGAGTTCCCCCATCGACAGCGCGAAACTGAGACCGAAGGCGGCAACCAGATAGGGTGCGAGCAAGGGCAGTGTGACGTGCCAAAGCCGGTAGGCCGGGCGAGCGCCGAGGCTCGATGCCACCTGCTCGAAGTCGGGCGAAAGCCGCGCCAGTCCAGCCGAGACATTGCCGAAGGTGAAAGCCGAGATCAGCACGAAATGCGCGATCATGACGATCGCGATCGTGCCGTTGAGCAGCAGCGGCGGATGGCTGAAGGCAACCAGCAGGCCAAGGCCGACAGACACCGAAGGGACCGCGCTTGGGATGAAGAACAAAAGGCCGAGCAGCCGCCGCAAGGCATGGCCCTGGAGGCGCAGCGACAGGGCCGCCCAGGTGCCGCTGACCAGCGCCAGCGCGCTGGCCAGGAAGCCGGTGACCAGGCTGGCCTTGACCGCTCTGCCGGCGGCACCGGAAATGACATCGGTGTAGTGCTCCGTCGTCAGGCCGTTGGGCAGCACGCCGTTCCACTGGTCGGCGAGGCTGGACAGGAGGATGACCGCGAGCGGCGCCAGGAACAGCACGCCGAAGATCAGTGCGAAGAGCACCCACAGGACAAGACGACCGGAGCGTGACCAGACCAGCATGGGCTAGGCTCCCAACCGGCCGGCGGCGAAACGGTAGAGGCCAAACAGGCCGAGCGACAGCGCGATGTTGACGACGGCGATGATACAGGCGACCTGATAGGCCGATTCCTGGATCGCCTTGCCATAGATCAGCAGCGGCAGGGTGATGACGCCCTTGGCGCCGATGAACAGCACGATGCCGAATTCGTTGACAGTCAACAACAGGCAGAGGCTGCCGCCGGCGATGAGTGCCGGGATTGCCGCCGGCAGGATCACCTGGCGAACGATGCGAAACGGCCGCGCGCCGAGCACGCTCGCCGCTTCGATCTGGCCACGGTCGACCAGCGAAAAGGCGGCGAGCAGCGGCCGCAGGATGAAGGGTGTGTAGACAGTGACCTCGGCCAGGATCACACCCCACGCGGAATAGAGGAAATCGACGGGCGGCAGCGGCAGCGAAAAGGTCTCCATCAGCCCGGCATTGAGCATGCCGGCGGAGCCATAGAGGAAGGTGAAGGCAAGCGTCACCAGGAATGTCGGCAGCGCGATGAAGGTATCGATCAGCCGGGCGATGAAGCCGCTGCCGGGGAACGGCACGAAGGCCAGAATCAGCGCCAGCACGAGGCCGACGACCAGACATCCGGCCGTCGCCGCGACCGAGATCGACACCGTGTTGATCAGCGCGTTGAGGAAGAAGCGCGAATGCAGCACGCGGATGACTTCGGCGACATTGGCGACGCCACTGTCGTCGAGGAAGGCCTGGCGGGCAATCAGTGCCAACGGATAGAAGAACAGCAGCGCCAGCAGGGCCGCCGGTGGCACTATCCACAATTTACCCGACGAGAGCTTCATCGCCGGCGCAGGGATGGCGACCGCCTCAGACACCGGCGTCTTCCGGGAGAAGCGAGGTGTCGGCGGGCGCGAAGAACAGCGGCACCTTGGCGCCGGGTTCGGGCAAGGCGATCGGCAGCCTGGTCGCCGAGACACGCACCGGCGTGCCGTCGACGTCGAGCACGAGATGGGTCAGTTCGCCCTGCCAGTGCACTTCCTGGAGCGTGCCCACGATGCGGTTGGTATGGTCGCTGTCGGCGGTCAGGCTGAGATGCTGCGGCCTGATACAGAGCAGGCTCTTGTCGCCGGCCTTCTCGTTGCGGCCGGCGCCGGTCAGCAGCGCGTCACCATGCCTTGCCGTGGCAAATCCCTTCGACCCGACGGCCTCGGCAACCGTTACCGGAAGAAGATTGGCGCGGCCGAGGAACTCGGCCGTAAAACGGTTTGGCGGGCGGCGGTAGAGTTCGGTCGTCGGTCCATGCGAACAGACCCTGCCGTCGCGCATGATGGCGATCTTGTCGGCAAGCGTCAGTG